>CAZIVZ010000461.1:0-2900 GCA_964542495.1 uncultured Aquihabitans sp. | reverse complement strand
CGGAACACCAGGCAGCGGAAGCCGTCCCACTTGGGCTCGAACCAGTAGCGGCCCTCGGGCCCCTCGGGGAGCTCCGGCGAGGACTTCGCCAGCATGGGGGCGAGCGGGGGTTGCACCGGCAGGTCCATGACCGGATCGTACGGGGTGGTCCGGCGCGGGCGTCGGTGGGAGCGCGCCGCTACGAGCGCTTGGTGAGGCCCTCGGTGACCACCGGCAGGCTGAGCCCGATCTCGTCGAAGGTGATCTCGCCGCCGAGGCGAGGAACGGCGTAGGCGCTCGTGGTGGCCACCAGCTGGAGGGTGAGGTCGTGGCCCTCCTCCAGGTGCTGCACGATCACCTCGAGGTCGATCTCGACGGTGTGGGGCTTGCCGTCGAGCACCACCTCGATGGGGGTGATCTGGTTGCCCACCACCACCTGGCGCTCGTCGTCCACGAGCTGGGCGAACACCCGGGTGGGCTGATCGCCCGCCGGGGAGGTGCCCGAGTAGGCGAGCGACAGCGTGGGGGCACCCAAGGCCAGGTGGCCGGCCGCGTCGCCGGTGACCGTGACCGGGACCTCGACCGCCCCCACCCCGGGACCGGGCGTGATGGCCTGCACGATCCCGGCGAGCGGATCGCCGTCGGCCGGGGTGCCGCTCGGCGGACCGGTGGTGCTCTGCGCGGTGAGCGCGAGCGTGCCGCGCCCCTCGGCCCCGAGCGTCTCGTCGGCCACCGGCAGGTCGTCGGCCACCCAGCTCACGCCGTTCTGGTCGACGGTCTCGAAGCGGGCGCCCGTGTCGACGGAGGTGTCTCCGTCGAGGTAGCGCGCCAGCCACGCCAGCTCGCGCTCGGTCACGCGATCGGGGTCCCCGGGGTCGGTCAGGCAGGTGCCGTGGCCGCCGCAGAACCACAGCATCGCGGTGGGCACGTCCCGCTCGCGCAGCGACCGGTGGTTGGTGATGGCCTCGTCGAGGGTGAAGAGGGTGTCGACGGTGCCCTGCACGAACAGGGTGGGCACGGTGATGTCGTCGACGAGCTCGGCGGGCCCGCGGCTGCGGAACCAGTCCTCGTCCTCCTGGCTGAGCAGGCCGGTCCCGATGCCGCTCTCGCTGGCGCTGGTGATGTGGGGGTCGACGTGGCCGCCGCCGGTGTTGGAGAGGATCGACGCCCACCCCGCCTTCACCGTTCGGCTCTTGAACAGCGAGGTCTCGAGCGAGTGCCACGCGATGCCGGGCACGATCGCGTCGAGCCGGCAGTCGATGGCGGCGGCGACGAGCTGGATCCCGCCGCCGTAGGAGAAGCCGACCATGCCCGCGCGCGGGTCGCCATCGTCGTCGGTCTGGGCCTCGGGCCGGGCCGCCACCCAGTCGAGGAGCACCTGGAGGTCACGTCCCTCGCGCTCCGGGTCGTTCACGGTGGCCTCGCCACCGGATTCGCCGAACCCGCGGGGGTCCCAGGTGAGGACGTTGTACCCGGCCTCTCGCAGCGCGGGGATGCTCAGCGCACCGAACAGCGCGGCGCCCTCGAGCGAGGTGTCGCCCGCCGGCGACCAGCCCGGTCCCATCAGCACGGTGGGCACGGGGTCGTCGGCGGTGGCGTCGGGGTGGGCGAACCAGTGGGCCCGCAGCTCGGTGCCGTCGAACGAGGTGACCGTGAGGTCGGTGGGCACGCCCGCCACGGGCGCGGTCACCACCTCGTCCTGGGTGGCGCCCTGGTCGCAGGGGTGGGCGCCGCCCGTGCCCAGCGCGGCCGGGGTGGACGTGGTGCCGGCGGTCGTCGACGGGCCTTCGTCGGCCAGCGCGGGGCCGCCGTCGGAGGAGCAGGAGGCGAGCAGCAGCGAGGCGGCGACGACCGCAGCTGCGAGGGTGGTGTGTGGGGTGCGGGGCACGTCAGAACCGTGCCACGTCGAGGAGGCGGTCGGCGAGCAGGCCGTCGCCGATGACGTCGAGGGCGTCGAGCGGGCGCCGCCGCCACAGGGCGAGGAGGAGATCCTCGGCCGAGCCGCGCAGGGCCACGTCGCCCTTGGCGTGGGTGGCCTCGACGGCCACGGTCCCGTCACCGAAGGTGAGCAGCCACTCGGCGCCGTCGGGAGGCGCGGGGTCGTCGGTGCCGTGGATGTGGACGGTGCGGCCGGCGAGCTCGGGTGGGAACGGGCCGAACCGCTGGTTCCACCGCCGGGCCAGGAAGAAGCGCGCCCACTCGTCGACGCCGTCGGCAGCCCCGTCGACGGCCAGCGGCTCCGGGGCGGACCCGCCGGCGGCGGCCACGGCATCGGCGGCGTCGATGCGGTGCACCGCCACCTCGTGGGCCTGGCGCCGATACCAGAATGACGCCGGTTGCACGCCGTCGAAGGTCAGCACCCGCTCGTCGGGGGCGTGGGCGGCGAGCTGGGCGAGCACGTCGCGGAGCGCCTCCCGGTAGGCGGGGAGGCACGCCGGGCCCTTGGGCAGACCGGGGAGGTCGGTGGGTGGCGTGCCGTCGGGCCCCGCCCGCAGCATCCCCGCCACCCACTGGTGCACCTTGCCGGTGTGGCGCACCACGTGCTGGAGCGTCCAGCCGGGCACGCTCGGCACGGGCGCGTCGAGGGCGTCGGCGGGCATGGCCGCCAGGCGCTCGCCGTCGGCGAGCAGCAGCTCCAGGTGGCGGTGGGGATCCATGGCCGGCAGTCTGCCCGCCCGACGGGCGGGCACGGGTGCCGCCTCGGATCTGAGCCCGAACCCCGGCCAGCGTTGAGCGAACCGTCACGAACCGATGCTGTCGGGCACCCCAGGTCCCTGCGCGGCCGTCCGACTCCTGTCGGCTGAAAGATCTCGAAACATTGTGAGATGTGGTTGGTGGGGGAACGTCAGTTCGCTATACTCATGGGCATGGATGGCGGACCGGAGAGCACTGGCGGGGTGGGGGAGGACCCGTTCGCGGTG
>CAZIVZ010000460.1:0-2903 GCA_964542495.1 uncultured Aquihabitans sp. | reverse complement strand
GACCTCCTCGTGCTCGACGTTCACGCACTCGACCGAGCCGATGCCGTCGGGGAACTCGAACACCTCGGCTCCGCTGAACGGCTCGGTGGTGTACCAGCCGCGATCGCGCTCCCACACCACGGGCGGGTTGAGGCACTCCTCGATCGTGGTCCAGATCGAGAAGGTGGGAGCGAAGGCGTAGCCGGCGACCGCCAGGTTGGCGCCGTCTCGTACGCCCACCTCGGCGATGGCATCGAAGAGGTTGTCGGCGGCGTAGCGGGCGAACACGTCCGACAGTCCGGGCTCCACCCCCATCCCCACCAGCGCGAGCTTGCCGGCGGCCTCCCACTCCGAAGCCTTGGCGAACTGCTCGTCACCCAGCTTCACGCCGGTCTCGGTGTAGGGCCGCTCCGGGTGCGGCTTCGAGAGGGACATGGCCATGTCGACGTAGTGGCAGCCGGCCGCGAGGGCGGCGTCGAACAGCGGCATGACGAAGCGGGGGTCGGCGGCGTTCATCAAGACGTCGCACGCCTCGGCGCGCAGGAGCGCCTCGACCGCGCCGGCGTCGGCGGCATCGAGCGACACCCCTCGGCCGGCCGGACCGAACGACGCCGCCGCCGCAGCCGCGCGCCGGGCGTCGATGTCGCCCACCACCAGGCCGCTCACGAACGTCCGACGGGCGGCGATCTTGGCGAACGCCGAACCCACGCCACCGGCGCCGACCAGGAGGATCCTCATCTCGTTCCCTTCGTCCGCGGTCGGGGTCAGAACGCCGACATCACGTGCTTGATGCGGGTGTAGTCCTCGAACCCGTACATCGAGAGGTCCTTGCCGGTGCCCGAGTGCTTGAAGCCTCCGTGGGGCATCTCGGCCACGAGCGGGATGTGGGTGTTGATCCACACGCAGCCGAAGTCGAGCCGCCGCGAGACCCGCAGCGCCCGGGCGTGGTCGGTGGTGAACACGCTCGACGCGAGCCCGTACTCGACGCCGTTTGCGAAGCGGATCGCCTCGTCCTCGTCGACGAAGCGCTGCACGGTGATCACCGGGCCGAAGATCTCGTTCTGCACCATCTCGTCGTCCTGGACGAGACCGCTGACGACGGTGGGGGCGTAGAAGTAGCCCTGCGAACCCACGCGCTCACCTCCGGCGAGGACCTGGGCGTGATCGGGCGCGCGCTCCACGAAGCCGCTCACCCGCTGCAGCTGGTCGGCGTTGTTGAGCGGGCCGTAGTCGGCGTCGGGGTTCGACGGCGGTGCGGTGGTCTGACCGGCCGCCTGCTCGGCGAGGGCGGCGGCGAGGTCGTCGTGGATGCCGCCCGACGCGATCACCCGGGTGGCGGCGGTGCAGTCCTGCCCGGCGTTGAAGTACCCGGCGACGGCGATCGCCTCCGCGGCGGCCTCCACGTCGGCGTCGTCGAACACCAGGACCGGGGCCTTGCCACCGAGCTCGAGGTGGACGTTCTTGAGGTCGGCCGACGCGCCGGCCATGACCGCCATGCCGGCGCGCACCGAGCCCGTGATCGACACCATCTGGGGGATCTTGTGGGCGACGAGCGCGGCTCCGGTGTCCCGGTCGCCACAGATGACGTTGAGCACGCCGCTCGGGAACACCTCCGCCGCCAGCTCGGCGAGGCGCACGGTGGTGACCGGCGTGGTGTCCGACGGCTTGAGGACCACGGTGTTGCCCGCCGCCAGGGCCGGAGCGATCTTCCAGACCGCCATCATCATCGGGTAGTTCCACGGGGTGACCTGGGCGCACACGCCGATCGGCTCCCGCCGGATCCAGGACGTGTGGCCGGCCAGGTACTCCCCGGCCGCGGTGCCCTCCAGGATGCGGGCGGCACCGGCGAAGAAGCGGATCTGGTCGACCATGGGCGGCACCTCCTCGCTGGCGGTGAGGCCGATGGGCTTGCCGGTGTTCTCCGACTCCAACGCCACGAGCTCGTCGGCGTGGGACTCGACCAGGTCGGCGAAGCGCAGGAGGGCGCGCTGGCGTTCGCTGGGTGTGGTGTCCCGCCAGGTCTCGAAGGCACCGGCAGCCGCGCGGCACGCGGCGTCGACGTCGGCCTCCCCCGAGTTGGGCGAGGTGGCGAAGACCGCTCCGGTCGACGGGTCGACGAGGTCGAGCGTGGCGCCGTCGGCGGCCGCGGAGGGCTCGCCGCCCACCAGGTTGTGCAGGGCTCGGGACGACACGGGCGGTTCCTCCTGGTGTCACGGGCCGCCGTCGCCGGCGGATCCCGCATCGTATCCCTGATCCACGATCGGTTCCGTGGGACAACTGACGCGAGACGAGCGATCCACTCGCGAGAGCCTGATCCAGCAAGGGATACCGCGCTGGCGACGGTGGTAGGTTCGCGCCTCGGACCGGGGTCCACCGCACCCCGACCAAGGGGAGGACACCAGATGACCGAGGCCGCACGACCCGACCGCGTGATCATCGTCGGACAGGGATACGTCGGTCTGCCGCTGGCGGTGCGCGCCGTGGAGCAGGGACACGACGTCGTCGGCTTCGACCTCGACGCCCGCAAGATCGACGAGCTCGCCGCGGCCAGCTCCTACATCGAGGACATCCCCGACGCCCGGCTCGCCGCCGCGCTGGCCACCGGCCGCTACAAGCCGAGCAGCGACCCCGCCGACCTGGCCGGGTTCGACATCGCGGTGATCTCGGTCCCCACGCCGCTCAGCGAGGGCACCCCCGACCTCACCTACATCGAGTCGTCCGCCGAGCAGCTCGGCGCCCACCTCACCCGCGGGGCCTGCGTCATCCTCGAGTCGACCACGTACCCCGGCACCACCGAGGAGCTCGTGGCCCCGATCCTCGAGCGGGCCAGCGGGCTCAAGGCGGGCGACGACTTCCAGCTCGGCTACAGCCCCGAGCGCATCGACCCGGGCAACGCCACCTGGACCCTCGAGACCACCCCGAAG
>CAZIVZ010000459.1:0-2913 GCA_964542495.1 uncultured Aquihabitans sp. | reverse complement strand
ATCGTGGCCGGCGTGGCCTACGAGGCCATCAAGTTCGCCGGTCGCCACCAGCACCAGCTCGTGGGTCGGATCCTCATGGCCCCGGGCTCCTGGCTGCAGACCATCACCACGAACGAGCCAGACGATGACATGATCGAGGTGGCGGTGGCGGCCCTCGAGGCCACCCTCGCCGCCGAGCCCCTGGCTGACCCGGTCCCCCTGCTCGCACCCAGCGGGGGCACGCGGTGAGCCTGTACCCCGCCGAGCCACTCACCACGATCGCACCCCTCGTGACCCGACTCCCCACCTCCCCCACCGCTGCGCTCCGCACCGACGCTCCCGCGGGCTCGCGGCGCCGCCTCGTCCTCGCCATGGCGCTGGTGACGATGCTGGTGGAGATCGCCGGCATCACCGGTTCCGTGCCACCCCTCTGGGTGGGCGGCATCCCGATCCCGCTGTCGTTCCTGCCCGGCATGGGCCTGGCCGCCGTCTGCGGCGAGCGGCTCCTCGGGCGATCCACGCACCGTCCCGCCGCCGTCGCCTACTGGACCGCCACCGTGGCCGTCCTCGGCGCCACCGCGTCGATCTACATCCGCTACGACCACCTCGACCTCTGGACGGGCCTGGTGGCGGCGTCGCTCAACGAGGAGCTCGTCTACCGCCTGGCCATCCCCGCCGTGATCGCCTTCCTGCTGCGGGTGGGCCAGGTGCGCCCGGATCGCGCTCGCATCGCCAGCCTCACCATCGCCGGCGCCTGGTTCGTGCTGCTCCCCGGGCACCGCGAGCAGATGGCCACCGTGGCCGGTGCCATCCCGTTCATCGCCTTCGCTGCTCTCGCCGCCGTGATCGTCCACCGTTCGGGCTCCATCCTCCCGATGGCGGCCGGTCACGCGGTGAGCAACCTGCTCACCTTCCTGGTGTGGGGCGATGCGGTGCGCAGCGATGCCCGTTCCATGGGCCTGGCCTGCGTGCTCGGCCTGCTGGTGCTCGCCTACGGCCGGCCCCGCCGTCTCACCCTCGACGACCACGGCGGCATGGTCGACGTCCGCACCGGCCTGGCCGTGACCGCCATCGACCTGCGCGAGGGCTGGCCCGCCACCGTCACCTTGGCCGATGGTCGCACCATCGAGGTCGACGGTCAGCTCGTGAACCACCAGCACCTGTCGACGCCGGCCGGCTGAGGCCGTGCGCCGGGGGTCAGTCCCCCGACTTGAAGTTCTCCCAGTACCGCGACGGGGTGGGGCCGCGCTGGCCCTGGTACTTGGAGCCGACGGCGGCCGATCCGTAGGGCACGTCGGCCGGGGTGGTCATGCGCAGGAAGCTGATCTGGCCGATCTTCATGCCGGGGTAGAGCGTGATCGGCAGGGTGGCGATGTTCGACAGCTCGAGGGTGACGTGGCCGTCCCACCCGGCGTCGATGAACCCGGCCGTGGAGTGGATGAGCAGGCCCAGGCGCCCCAGGCTGCTCTTGCCCTCGAGGCGGCCCACGAGGTCGGTGGGGAGCCGCACCCGCTCGGCGGTGGAGCCGAGCACGAACTCGCCGGGGTGGAGGATGAACGCCCGCTCAGGGTCGTCGGGGATCTCGATGAGCTCGGTGAGGTCCTCGAGGTTCTCCTTCACGTCGATGATCGGCGTGGTGTGGTTGCGAAACACCCGGAAGTAGCGATCGATCTTGAGGTCGACCGATGACGGCTGGATGCAGGCCTCGTCGAGCGGGTCGATCTCGATGCGACCCGATGCGAGGGCTTCGCGGATGCTGCGGTCAGAGAGGATCACGGCTTGGCACGGTAGACGCTGGGCTCGGCCGGGTCGTCCGACGCGTCCCAGAGGTCCAGCAACGTGGCCAGGATGTGCTCGCCGACACCGAGACCGCCGAGGTGGCTCTCGCCCGGGAGCGCGTGCAGCTCCGCGTCGGGCAGGCGGCGCACCACGTGCTCGCCGTGCGCGTACGGGATGATGTGGTCGGCGTCGCCGTGCCACCACCGCACCGGCACGGTCACGTCGGCCAGGTCGAAGCCCCAGTGCCGGGAGAACAGCAACACGTCGGCCAGCGGCGCCGAGAACTGCTTGCGACTGCCGTTGAGCAGGTCGTCGAGGAACATGGCCTTGAACTCGGGCCGGTTCAGGAGGCGCCGGTCTCCCTCGGGCGACAGGCGGGCGTAGACGTCGAGGGCCCTCGATGCCGCCGGCTTGACCACCCGGATTGCGGTGGTGAGGCCCACGCCGATCGGCACCCGGGCCACGGCGATCACCGGCGCAGCACGACGGCCCAGGGAGACGAGGCCGCCACCGATGGCGTCGGGGCCGGTGGTGGGCGCCACGCCGCCCAGCACACCCACCGCCTTCACGCGGTCGGCCAGCGCGTGGCCGGCCGCAAGGGCGTACGGACCGCCGCCGGAGAGCCCGATGACCCCCATCTCGTGGATGCCGAGGCGGTCGGCCACCACCTCGAGGTCGGTGGCGAAGTCGGCGATGCGGTCGTAGACGTGGGGGGTGGAGGAGCCGATGCCCGGCCGGTCCACGCCCACGATGCGGATGCCCTCGCGCTCGGCGAAGTCCCGGGCTTCCGACGGGATCTGGCGACGAGCGCCGGGAGTGCCGTGCAGCCAGAACAGCGAGCGGCCCGTGGGCGGGCCGAACTCGGCGAACCCGAGGCGGCGCCCGCCGTCGACCTTGAGCGTTCCCTCGACCCGGGGACCGATCACCTCACCCATGTCCACGATCCTTCCACCGCTGGGCCCGCCCCACCGATTCGCCGGGGACCGTGCCGCGGCTCACCGGGCGCCGTAGCGGTCGACCACCGCGGCCACGAGGGCATCGGCCACGGCCTGCTGGCCCTCGGCGCTGCGGAGGCGGGCCAGGTCGGCCGGGTTGCGCAGGTTGCCGCACTCCACCATCACCCCCGGGACGCCGGCGCGGTTGAGGGTGGCGATG
>CAZIVZ010000458.1:0-2917 GCA_964542495.1 uncultured Aquihabitans sp. | reverse complement strand
CTGGTTCGCATCTCCCACCAACAGCGCCCGAGTGCTGCAGCACGGCGATGATCTCCGGACCGTTTCGCCTCTTTCTGGGCCTCTGCGACGCTGACCTCCAGCACCTTTACCCCCAGGTACTCGGCCTGGTGGCCCTGCAATGACAGGTCGAGCGGCAACGGAATGATGAGCAGATCTGTGTCCGAGTCGGATCGCCGAAGGACCTCGTCCACAGTGCGTACCTCGTAGGGCCCTTCCTCGTCGTCGCACACAACAAGGTGGCTCACCGTCGTGTCGGTCGGGTCGGACCCTGCAAACTGATTCTCCCGGAGGTAGCCCGTCACCATCTGCACATGGCCTCCGGTTGTGATCAGAACCGGAATGGGTGTGTCAAGCAGAACTGGCCCCACCGTGCTCAGCTGATTTGGCCCCACCTCGGGCGGGGCGTCGTTGGCGGCGGGTGGTGCGGAGCCGGTAGCTGTCGGTGCCGGTCTCGAGGATGTGGGCGTTGAAGGTGACGCGGTCGACGATGGCGGCGACGAGGCGGGGGTCGGCGATGACGGTGCCCCATTCGCTGAAGGGCAGGTTGGAGGCGAGGGCGATGCTGGCCTTCTCCTCGCGTTCGGTGAGGATCTGGAAGAGCAGTTCTGCGCCGCGGGCGTCGAGTTGGACGTAGCCGAGTTCGTCGAGGCAGAGCAGGTCGAGGCGGCCGTAGCGGGCGACGAGGCGGGAGAGGCGTCGTTCGTCGGCGGCTTCGGCGAGTTCGTTGGCGAGCTGGGCGGCGGTGGCGTAGCGGACTCGGCGGCCTTGCTCGCAGGCAGCGATCCCGAGCGCGATGAGCAGGTGGGACTTGCCGGTGCCGGAGTCGCCGAGCAGCACGACGGGTTCGCCGGCGTCGAGGTAGGCGCCGGTGGCGAGCGTGGCGATCGTCGCGGGGTTGATCGACGGTGCGGCGTCGAGGTCGAAATCGGCGAGGCGTTTCGTTCGTGGGAACCGGGCTTCGTTGATGCGTCGTTGCCGTCGACGCTCGGTGCGTTCGTCGACTTCGGCGGAGAGGACCTCGGCGAGGAACGCTAGGTAGCTCTGGTGGGTGCGTTGGGCTGTCTCGGCGAGGCGGGCGGCGTCGCTACGCACGACCGGGAGCCGCAGCTCGCGGGTGGCGGCGCCGATCGCTGCGGTGGCGGCGGTGTCGGTCATCTTGGTCATTGGGCCTCCAGGAGTTGGTCGTAGTGGGCGACGGTGGGTGGCGGTCGGTCGAAGCGATTCAGCCCTTCGCCGATCGGGACGACGGCGGCGCCGGTCTCGGTGGTGCGGCGGGCCTCGATGGCCACGACCGCGGGGTCGACCGAGCCGACAGCGAGAGCGGCATCGATCCCGGCGGTCACCCGCTCGGCGGGCAGGGTGCGGTGCAACAGGAGGACCTCGATGAGGGCGCGGGTGCCGTCGCGGTCGCCGAGCCGCCGGCGGGCCTGGGTCCAGAACCTCTCATGGGATGGTCCGAACACGCCAGCGGAGCGGGCTCGGGCCAGGGCGGTGGCGGCGGGGAACGCGCCGGTCTTGATCGCGAGGACCTCCAGGTAGTGGTCCAGGGCCAAGACCTCGTCACCTTTGAGCCCGCGTGCGTGGGAGGCGATGAGCTTGGAGCCGGCGAACACCTCGATCGTCTCGGCGCTGACCCGCACGTCGACCCGGTGGCCGACATGGGCTGCGGGCACCGAGTAGAGGCAGCCGCGCACCGACACCCGGCTCTTGCGATCGACCCGGTGGCCGGCGGTCACGCCGATGTCGAACGGCTCTGCGGGCCGCGGCTTCAAGGCGTCGGCCTCGAGGGCGAAGTGCTCGGCGACGGTGATGCGACGGTGCGCGATGAACCGCCGGTCATCGGCGGCCATCGCCGCGGCGAGCAGGTCGTTGAGCTCGGCCATCGACGCGACCCGCGGAACAGGGACGAGGTGACGGCGGCGGAACCGGCCGACCTCACCCTCGACGCCGCCCTTCTCGTGACTGCCCTTGATGCCGGGCTGGCAGAAGAAGCTGTCGAACCCGTAGTGCGATCGCAGCGCGATGAACCGCTCGGACTCGATGCGGTCCCGACCCTTGAGCACCCGGGCGACGGCAGCCTTGAGGTTGTCGTAGCGGATGCGGCCCGGGACCCCGCCGAAGTGCTCGAAGGCCCGCACGTGACCGTCGAGGAACACCTCTTGGCCCTCGTTCAGGTACGCCCGTGCGTAGCCACGACCCGACGCCGAGAGGCGCATGACGAACATCGACACCTCGACCAGCAGCCCCGCCAGATGGACGCTGGCAGTGCCGAAGTCGACCTCGGCCTCCGCGCCGAGCGGGTGCTGCTGGGGGACCATCACCTCGACCAGCGGCACCTCCTGGCGTCGCCGGACCTCAGCGACATAGCGCCGCACTGTCGACTCGCCGACCTCGACGCCGTGCTCCTCGACGAGCCGCTGCCACACCCGCCGAGCCGTGTGCCGCTGCTTGCGCGGCGCCGACCGGTCCGCCTCCAACCACCCGTCGATCGTCGGCTTCCACGCATCCAACGCCGAGGCCCGCGGTGGCGGCTGCTTGCGCGACGGCGGCACCGGCGACGCCAACGCCAGGCGCACATCACGGCGGTGGACCCCGAAACGCCGCGACAGCTCCCGGATCGAGAGCCCCTCGCGCTCGCGGGCCTTGCGGATCTGTTCGTAGAGCTTCACCTTCGACCTCTTGGGCATCGCCCACAGTCGACGGCAGCCAGCACCCCGCGGTGGACCCCCAGGTGGGGCCAAATCAGCCGAGCACTACCCGCCCAAGTGGGGCCAGATCATGTGAGCACTCCCATGTTGCGGTGCTGCCCCTCCAGACGCTCCCACCTGAACCGCCACCAGGCATCGGGGCTGACTCGTGTCGCTGCCACGGCGGCGGAGAACACCTCACCGCCTAC
>CAZIVZ010000457.1:0-2945 GCA_964542495.1 uncultured Aquihabitans sp. | reverse complement strand
CAGACCGAGGGGCAGCTGGCTGTACCCGCTCGGCAGCCGGCGCCCGTGGTTGGACGACTGCACCCCGCGCGCGGCGAGGAGCTCGCCGAGGCCGCCCGCGGCGATCACCGCGCGGGCGTGGCTGGCGGCGCGACCGAACTGGAAGTTGTGGACCACCGACACGATGCGCCGGTTGGCGGCGGCCGCGTCGACCATGCGGTCGGCGTCGACGGTGGTGAGCGCGAACGGCTTCTCCACCAGCACGTGCTTGCCGGCCTCGAGGGCGCCGATCACGAGGTCGGGGTGGGTGATGGGCGGCGTGCCCACCATGACGGCGTCGACGTCGACCATCCAGTCGGCGTCGATCGAGGGCGCGAACTGCAGGGGCCCGAAGCGATCCTCGATCTTCGCTCTCACGTCGGGCGACAGGTGCCCCTCGGGCACGACCACCCCGACGAGGTCCACGTCGCGGTTGTGGTGCAGGGCGGGCATGTGGCGGTTCTGGGAGACCCAGCCGGCGCCCACGGTGGCGGTCCGGATCGATGGGGTGGGGTGCGGCTCGGCCACGTCAGGTGCCTCCCACGCTGCGCCCGGCGGGTTGGAACGCCCGGTCCATCCAGAAGAAGCGCACCACCCAGATGGCGCCGATGACCACCACGCTGATCGCGTTGGTGGCCAGGGCGGGGAGCGGGTCGGTGTGCGAGCTGCGCCACCACGCCTCCACCACGGCGACGGTGAGGGTGGTGCCCACCAGGCCGACGGCCACGAACACCCAGAACGGGCCGATCTCGCGACGGAGGTCGCTGCGCCCGCGCTTGTCCCACACCCAGGCCCGGTTGGCGTAGTAGGCGAGCGGGGCGCAGATGACCACGCTGGCGGCGTTGACCAGCGAGCGCCGTTGGTCCGGGAGGCCCGTCAACATGACGTAGAGCAGCGCCTGGCCGATCACCACGTTGGCCGCGGTGACCAGGACGTAGCGCCCCCCTCGATCTCGGACCGACTCCAGCACGGGTGCGACCATCGGCGGGCTCAGCAGCCGTGTCGGCCGACCAGGCCACCGGGGGGATGGTGGCGCGCGGCGCGGTCCGAGGGCATCTCGCCAGGGTAATCGGTCTGGATCTCCCGCCGATGCCGGTGACATGTCCGTCGAACAGCACGAAAACCGGACGTGTGCAGCCGAAATGCTTGCCAGGTAGTCCGAACGCCCCGTAACGTGGCGCCGACAGCGGGAACTCGCCCATCCGGGCGACCCTCAAGGAGCAGCACCGTGAAGCGTCTGATCTCGAACATCCTCCGGCTCGGTGTGGTCGCCGTGCTCGCCGCGGTGCTCTTCGTGCCCAGCGCCGCCTCCGCTCAGTACTCCGAGGAGACGACCACGACCGTCGTCAGCGGTGGCGTGCAGGGCGGTGGCGCCGAGAACGGCAGCAGCGGCAGCGGTGCATCCGGCGAGGGCCTCGCCCGCACCGGCTCCAACACCGTCCCGCTGGTCACCATCGGCTCGATGCTGCTCGTCGGCGGCGCGCTGCTCGTGTTCGGCGTCCGACGCCAGCGCGCCTCGGCTTGATCTGCGGCGGGCTCGTCCCGCCATCCCACACCCGACAGGAGCGACGGCTCGTCCGTCGCTCCTGTCGCGTGTAGGGCGAGGTCGGCCGGCGCCCCAGGCCCGGAGGCTTGTGCACCTGAGCCGCAGGGAGCGGCTCAAGTGCACACACGTCGCCGGCCGAGCGACGAGGCGAAAACGATGGTGGAGTAACGTCTCGCCGCTCGGGGCTGTAGCTCAATGGTCAGAGCAGGGCACTCATAATGCCTCGGTTGCGGGTTCGATCCCCGCCGGCCCCACCGAGCTCACACCGACGCTGCGGCCCCTCGGGCCGCCAGCTCGGCCAGGCGGGCCAGGGCCTCGGCCTTGGTGGCCGGTCGGGCACCCAGCGAGCGCTGGCGCGCCACCACCGCAGGCTCCGACGCGGTCTTGGCCCAGCCCTGGCGCACCAGGTAGGGGAACGCCTTGCGGCCCTCGCGGGCGTCGCGCACCAGGCGCCGCACGAACGTGAGCCGGCGGTCGACGGTGAGCAGCAGCGCATCGGCCAGCAGGCTCTGCTCGCGCAGCGGTGCGATCAGCTCCGCGGCGAAGATCCCCTCGGCCACCACCACCCGCGCCCCGTCGGTGCGCAGCAGGCGGTGGCCCACCACGGCGCTGCGCGAGAACGAGTAGGTGGGCACCCGGACCTCGCCGGCCGAACACAGGGCCACGAGCGCCGTCAGCGCCGCGGCACCGTCCCACGAGGCCGGGTCCTCCCAGTCGATGTCGCCGCCGGGTGTCCGGGGCATGCCCGGCTCCGCCGGGTCGCGGTAGAAGTCGTCGAGGGCCACGATCGGCAGCCCTGAGGAGCGGGCGATGTGGGACTTGCCGCAGCCCGACGGCCCGACGAGCAGCACCACCTTGGCGGCGGTGGCAGGAGGGCGGTCATCGGGCGGCACGGGTGAACATGGTGTCAGCCCGGCGGCCACCCATCGGACATCCGCCCTTCAGTAGCGCAGGTCGTCCCCGAGCCAGGCGGGCGCCCGCTCCAGCAGGTAGGCGCTCACGGCGTGGCAGCGGTCGAGGACGTCGCACAGCAGGTCCTGCTGGCCGAGGTACACCTGGGCCAGCGACACCTCCACCTTGCCCACGATGCCCACCGTGCGGTCGGCGCCGTCGGTCACGGTGGCGAAGGAGTCGATGGCGGACACCTCGAGCGGGAGCTCGACGCCGCCGACCCCGGCCAGGTCGGTGGCGAGGATCAGCAGATCGGGGCCGTGGGGGAGCGGGGGCAGGCCCCAGTTGAAGTGGAGCGGGAACCGGTGCAGGTCCGGCGGGTCGTCGTTCTCGTCCTCGAGCTCGAGCACCAGGTCCTCGAAGGAGAGGAGCACGCGGGGGTCGATCTCCAAGGCCAGGTGCAGGTCCAGCGGGCCGCCGCAGGCGTCCT
>CAZIVZ010000456.1:0-2953 GCA_964542495.1 uncultured Aquihabitans sp. | reverse complement strand
CCATGCCGACGGCGCGCAACATGGCCCGCGACGGCGCCTTCTGGTAGCCGTCGGTGACGTCACGGCTGCGGGGCTTCACGTCGACCGGGGTGCCTGGGGTCTCGCTCATGGACCCGAAGCTACCCCCGCCCCCCGGCCCCGCTCCCAATGGATCGAGCGTCAGGCGGCGCCGTCGCGCACCCGCCACGCCCAGGCCACGAGGGGGACCTGGAGGGGCAGCCGCGCCCACGTGAGCGCCTTCTCCGCCGGCGTGGCCGCGCTCACGGCCGCCTGGACGTTGGCGGGGAACACGGCCACGAACAGCACAGCGGCGGCGGTCGCTCCGGCCCGGCGGGTGCGGGGGTGGGCCACCGCGGCGGCCACGCCCAGCTCGGCCACACCGCTGACGTAGGTCCAGAACCGGGGGTTCGGGAGGGCGTTGGGCACGATGGCGTCGAAGAACCGGGGCGTGGCGAAGTGCATCACCCCGGCCCCGGCGAGGAAGCCGGCGAGGACCTTGGGCGACGTGGGCGACGGGACGCGGGCCATCGCCCGATCCTGTCAGCCCGCCGCCTCTGCGGGAGGACCACGACCACGCGCCGTGCATCTGCCGAGGCCTCCCCCATGCACGACACCGCACGGCGACGTGGGGCAGGATTCGGCCGACGGGCACCGCTCGACACCGCAGGGGGATCACGATGAGCAGCACCGCACGACGGCCTGGCACCAGTGCGCTGGTGCTCGCGGCCCTGGTGGTGGCCGCCAGCGCCACGGGCGTGGCGTCGGCCCGACCCCTCGACACCGGCAGCCAGTCGGCTGCGGGCAGCGTCCGCCCGCCGAGCGTGGCCCCCAGGGTCGACCGCTACGGCGGTGACCTGTCGGTCCGCCGGCACGCCACCGGCCGGTTCCGCACCGAGCGCATCGGTGGTCGCTGGTGGCTCGTGACCCCCGAGGGCCACCCGTACTGGTTCGCCGGCATCGCCAACGCCAGCCCTGACGGCACCGCCGACCGCAACGGCCGCTACGCCTACGCCGAGACCGTCGCCCGCAAGTACGGCACGGTCGAGCGCTGGGCCGACGCGCAGGTCGCCCGGTTCCGGCAGTGGGGCGTCAACGGGCTCGGCGGCTGGGGCGACACCTCGTCGCTGGAGGACCGGGTGCCCTACACGCGGGTCCTCGGCCTCGGCGGGTGGCGCACCGACTACTGGAGCCCCTCGTGGGCGAACGGCGCCCGCCGGAGCATCGCGGCCACCGCCGCCGAGGTGCGTGACGACCCGTGGTTCGTCGGCTACTTCACCGACAACGAGATGTCCTGGGCGCTCGACATCCGGACCTTCCAGACCTCGTTCGACATCTACCTGGCCATGCCCGCCACCGCTCCGGGCAAGCAGGAGCTCCTCCGGTTCCTGAAGGAGCGCTACCACGGGTCAATCGACGCCTTTCGGGCGGACTTCCCGGCGCTGGCGACCACCACCTGGGAGCAGCTCGCCCAGCCGGTGGAGCCGATCCGCTTCACCGAGCAGCCGGGAGGCCAGGCCACCCAGGGCGAGTGGTCCGGCCGGATCATGGCGCAGTACTTCTCCGTGGTGGGACCGGCGCTGCGCCAGGCCGATCCCCGCCACCTCAACCTCGGCGTGCGGTTCATCGCCCAGCTCACGTCGCCCCAGGTCCTGCGCGTCGCCGCCCGGTGGGTCGACGTGGTCTCGGTCAACTACTACGAGATCAACGAGCAGTGGGCCGGCCTCCAGGCGTACGCGGCCGAGCGCTACCCGCTGGTGCCCACCGCCGGCATGCTCCGGGAGTTCTCGCTGGGCGCCACCGAGCCGTTGCTGGTCTCGGAGTACGGCTACCGGGCGGCCGACAGCGGGCTGCCGAACACCTGGCCACCGATCATGCCCGTGCTGGACACCCAGGCGGAGCGGGCGGCCGCCGTGGCCAACTACGGCGGCTGCGCGCTGGCGAACCCGAGCATGGTCGGCACGGTGTTCTTCGAGCTCGTCGACGAGCCGGCAGCCGGCCGCTTCGACGGCGAGGACAGCAACTGGGGACTGGTCGGCGAGGACGACGAGCCCTACGCCGAGGTCACCCGCGAGCTGCGGACCCTCCACGACGGCGCCTACGCCCGCCTGCGCGGCGTGCGACCCCCGGCCTGCCGGGAGTTCGACCACTGAGGTCCGGCCGCGAACCTCACGCGCGGATTCGACCGGAACGTCGCTCCCGCACACCACATTCGCTGGGGTTTGGGGTTCGGGGCGGTCGGGGGGTGGCCGGTAGGGTCGCTCCGCCATGTTGCTCGACCTCTGCCGCACCTACCTGGTCCCCTACCGCAAGGCCCTCGCCGCCGTGGTGGCGCTCCAGTTCGTGCAGACGATGGCCACGCTGTACCTGCCGAGCCTCAACGCCGACATCATCGACAAGGGCATCGCCACCGGCGACACCCACTACATCTGGACCCACGGCGGGCTCATGCTGGCCGTCACCCTGGTGCAGGTGGCCTTCGCCATCGCCGCCGTGCGGGCCAGCGCCCGGGCCGCCATGGGCTTCGGCCGAGACGTCCGCAGCGGGCTGTTCCACCAGGTCACCGCGTTCTCCGCCCAGGAGGTCAACCACTTCGGGGCGCCCTCGCTGATCACCCGCATCACCAACGACGTCACCCAGGTGCAGGTGCTGGTGCTGATGTCGTGCACCCTCCTGGTGGCGGCGCCGATCACCGCCGTGGGTGGCGTGATCATGGCCCTGCGCGAAGACGTGGGCCTGTCGGCCATCCTCCTGTTCGCGGTGCCCGCCCTGGTGATCCCCATCACCATCCTCGTGCGGCGCATGATCCCGCAGTTCCGGCTGATCCAGGAGCGCATCGACCTGGTGAACCGAGTGCTGCGGGAGCAGATCACCGGCATCCGGGTGGTGCGGGCGTTCGTGCGCGAGCCCGACGAGGTGCGCCGCTTCGCCGCCGTCAACGACGACCTCACCGAGG
>CAZIVZ010000455.1:0-2955 GCA_964542495.1 uncultured Aquihabitans sp. | reverse complement strand
TTCGTCTCCTTCGAGGACACAGACCAGGTTCTGTTGCAGGCAGGGGCCGCTGGTGGCATGGGCGACGCCTCGGTCGGCCGCACCCGACCAGATGCGCGACGCCACCTCGCCGATGCGGATCAGCCCGGCGGTCATCATCGGGTTGGCGGCCAGCGCGCCACCGGAGGGGTTGATCGACGTGGCGTCGCTCAACCCGAGGGCCTCGGCCAGGATCAGCTCCTGGTGCGAGAAGGGGGCGTGGAGCTCGGCCACGTCGACGGGTCCGTCGGCCACGCCGGCCTTCTGGGCGGCGATGCGGGTGCTCTCGCTGACGGTCAGATCTCGCAGGCCGAGGTGGATGGGCTCGACGCGGTGGTCGATGCCACGGATCCACGCGGGGCGGGACACCTTGGCGCGGGCGACGTCGCCGGCGGCGAGGATCACGCACGCGGCACCGTCGGTGATCGGAGGGCAGTCGCTCCTGCGCAGCGGGGCGATGTGGTAGTCGGCCTCGAGCAGCTCAGACGCCGGGCGGTCCCACGCGAGCTGGGCGTTGGGGTTGTCGAGGGCGCTCTTGCGGCTCCGCGCCGCCACCTCGGCGAGGTCGGCCTCGGTGGCCTTGCCGGCATCGAGCAGCGACCGGGCCTGGAGGGCGGCGAGGCTGACGGAGTCCGGCCAGAGCGGGGCCACGGTGATCGGGTCGAGCTGGCGGGTGAGCACCATCGGCAGGTCGCCGGGAGACGACTTGGCGTAGGCGTAGACCAGCGCGGTGTCGAGCTCGCCGAGCTGGAGCTTCACCCAGGCCTCGTAGAGCGCCCACGCGCCGTCCATCTCGACGTGGCTCTCCTGGATCGGAGGCCACGGGCCCACGCCGTCGAGGGTCGACACGAAGCTGAACGCCGTTCCGGCGAGGTAGTCGGTGGAGCCCGAGCAGGTGAAGCCGATGTCGTCGATGGTCATGTCGACCTGGCTGAGCGCGCCGTGGATGGCGGGCATCAGCATCTCGACCTCGTTGAGCTCCGGGACGCTGCGCCGAGCGGGCGTCTGGGCGAACGAGATGATCGCGATGTCTCTCATCACGCCTCGCCTCCGTCGGCCGCGGTGCCGCCGAGGCCGGTGCGCGGGTTGCGCACCACCAGCTCGGTGGGCGGGATGCCTCCGGGCCACGAGCCGAGGCCGGTGCCGCGCTTCTCGCCGGGGATGCGGACGTTGACGTCGTCGGGCTCACCGGTGGGGCGGAACCACTTGATCGACTCGAGGGTCGGCTCGATGTCGGCGTCGTCTCGCCACACCGCCTCCACCCGCATCCCGATCCGGACCTGGTCGGCGGGGATCTCCTGGATGAGGTGCATGATCGACAGGTCGGCACCGTCGAGCAGGATCAGCGCGCTGGTGTAGGGGATCTCCATGCCGGACCCGTAGAACTGCAGGTTCACCACGCAGAACGAGGTGACGGTGCCCACCTGGGCGACCTCGACCTCGATCGGGGTGGCGGCCCCGAGCTCCGGATCGGCTCCACGCGGCGGCACGTAGACCTTGCTCTGCGGCGTGGCCTGCTGGCCGATGATCTTCTTCTGGGTGATGCCCCGCAGGAAGCGCGAGGTCGCGTCGCCGGCGGTGAACGTGTAGTCGAGCTGCGCCGGCGTGCGGACCGAGCGCACCGGCTCGACGTCGCGCAGCGAGGCGGGCAGTTGGATCTCGGGCATCAGGCCTGGTCTCCTTCGGTGCCGACGAGGACCCAGTGGGCGATGTCGTCGATGTGGCCCTCACGCTCGTCGGCCCACACCGGCTCCACCCGGGCGCCGGTGGCGACCGCGTCGATGCCCGGCGCCACGACGGCCCCGAGCATGGGGGTGTCGGCGCCGTCGGGCCGGATGAGCGCCCAGGCGAACGGGCGGTCGAGCGGGTGCTTGGCGTGGGGCTCGGTGACCCACGCCCAGGTGGTGATCTCCCCCGCCGGGCCCACCTCGACGATCTCGGTGAGATCCTCGCCCGACACGGGGTCGAACTCGGCGGGCGGCACGATCACCCGCCCGTCGGCGGCGCGTGAGCCCACCAGCACCCGCTCGCGCAGGCCGGTGAGGAACGCGCCGACCACGGGGCCGGTGGTCCGCTTGAAGGGGTATTCGATGATGAGCGGGGCAGAGAGGATCTCCCCCGGTTCCTGACGGTCCGTCACGAAGCGAATACTAGAACACGTTTCATTCTTCGCAAGTTGGCCCGGGACAGGTCAGAAGGTGATGACCTGGCGGATGACCTCGCCGCGCTTCATGGCGTCGAAGGCGTCGTTGATGTCGTCGAGCTTCATGGTGGTGGTGATCATGCCCTCGAGGTTCAGCTGACCGGCCTTCCAGAGGCGCAGCAGCTTGTGGAAGTCGGAGCGCACGTCGACCGAGCCGTAGTAGCTGCCCATGAAGGTCTTCTCCGAGAAGAAGAGCTCGAACCCGTTGAACGAGACCTCCTTGTCCATGGCCCCCACGCCGATGATGCAGGCGGTGCCGCCGCGGCGGACGGCGTCGAAGGCGGCCCGCATGGTGACGGGGAGCCCGATCGCCTCGAAGGCGTAGTCGAACCCGTCGCCGGTGAGCTCGGCCTGGAGTGCGGCGAGGTCGTCGGGCTTGCAGGCGTGGGTCGCACCGAACGTCTTGGCGGTCTCGAGCTTCTCGTCGACGAGGTCGACGGCCACGATGATCGCGGCGCCGGCCACGTGGGCGCCCTGGATGGCGGAGATGCCCACCCCGCCGCAGCCGAAGACCACGACCGACGACCCCGGCTTGACCTTGGCCGTGTTGATGGCCGCCCCCACACCCGTGCTGACGCCGCACCCGATGAGCGAGGCGATCTCGAACGGGATGTCGTCGTCGATCTTGATGGCCGCCTCCTGGGGCAGCGTCAGGTACTCGGCGAAGGTGCCGGTGCCGGCCATGCCGAAGACCGGCTCGCCGTTGCGGGTGAACTTGGGCGTGCCGGCGATGG
>CAZIVZ010000454.1:0-2963 GCA_964542495.1 uncultured Aquihabitans sp. | reverse complement strand
CCGGCGCGCTCGCGCTGGCGGGGGAGGAGGTGGTCCCGGGCGATGGCCACCTTCTCGTCCTCGGTGTAGCCGTCGAGCGTGACGACCTCCATGCGGTCGAGCAGGGGACCGGGGATGGTGTCGAGCTGGTTGGCGGTGGCGATGAAGATGACGTCGGACAGGTCGAGGTCCACCTCGAGGTAGTGGTCCCGGAACGTGTGGTTCTGGGCGGGGTCGAGCACCTCGAGCAGCGCGGCCGACGGGTCGCCCCGGTAGTCGTTGCCCACCTTGTCGATCTCGTCGAGCAGCACCACCGGGTTCATGGTGCCGGCCTCGGTGAGGGCCCGCACCAGGCGCCCGGCGCGGGCGCCCACGTAGGTGCGGCGGTGGCCACGGATCTCGGCCTCGTCTCGAACGCCGCCGAGGGCGACGCGCACGAACCTCCGGTCCAGGGAGCGGGCGATGGACTCGCCGAGGCTGGTCTTGCCCACCCCGGGCGGGCCCACCAGCGTGAGGACCGTGCCGTGGCGGCGCCCGCCCGGCTCGGCCAGGCCGCGCTCGGCGCGGAGCTTGCGCACGGCCAGCTCCTCGAGGATGCGGTCCTTCACCTCGGTGAGGCCCTCGTGGTCGGCGTCGAGCACGGCCCGGGCGTCGGCCAGGTCGAGCCGGTCCTCGGAGCGCTCGCCCCACGGTACGTCGAAGACGGTGTCGAGCCAGGTGCGGATCCACCCGTGCTCGGGCGACTGCTCGTTGCTGCGCTCGAGCTTGTCGATGTCTCGCTCGACGGCGGTGCGCACGTCGTCGGGCAGGTTCCGCTCGGCGAGCTTGGCGCGGTACGCGTCGGGACCGTCGGCGGTGTCGTCGCCCTCGCCCAGCTCCTTGCGGATGGCGGCGAGCTGCTGGCGCAGGATGAACTCGCGCTGGTTCTTCTCCATGCCCTCGTTGACCTCGGCGCGGATGCGCTCGGTGAGGGCCAGCTCGGCCAGGGCCTCCTTGACCCAGGCCAGCACCTTGCGCACCCGCTCGGCCACGTCGACGGTCTCGAGCAGCTCGACCTTGCGCTCGAGCGCCAGGTCCGGCCACCAGCCGGCGGCGTCGGCCAGGGCGTCGGGCTCGTCGAGGCCGCGGAGCACCTCCACCAGCCGCCGGCCGCCCAGCTCCTCGAACAGGGCGCGGACCGCGGCCCGCAGCTCGGTGGCGAGCTCGCGGGCCTCGTCGGTCACCTCGGGGGTGACGGGCTCGGCCGACACCCACAGGGCGTCGCCGGTGCCGGCCACGCCGCTGCCGAGCAGGGCCCGCTCGTGGGCGCGCACCACCAGGGCGGGCACACCCGAGGGGAGGGCGCCGGAGGACTCGACGGACACCACGGTGCCGACGGTGGCGTGGCGGCCGTCGATGCGGGGGACGAGCAGCAGGCGTCCGTCGTCGCCGGCGGCGGCCACGGCGGCCTTGGCCTCGTCGGTCTCGAGGGCGAGGGTGATGACCATGCCCGGGAGCACGACGCCCTGGGTCAGGGGCAGGACGGGGAGGGTGAGGGTGGGGCTGGTGGGCGATGCGGGCGTGTCGGGCACGTGAACTCCTCGGGAGGTCGGAGGACTTCACACAACGATGCCAGCAAACCTGCCATTCCCCTACTCAGGTTTCCCAAGTCCCTGGTTGGGGGTTGCCTGGCCGAGCGGGTCAGGCCGTGGGTGTGGCCGCTTCGTCGAGGCCCTGGAGGAGGGTGTTCCAGGCCAGGGTGGCGCACTTGATGCGCACCGGGAACTTCACCACGCCGCGCAGCGCCTCGAGGTCGCCGAGCTTCACGTCGGCATCGAGGGCCGCCTCGGCCGCGTCGGCGCCGTCGTCGTCGGCCTCGCCCGGCTCACCGTCGGGCTCCAGCGACGACTCGTGGACCGACATCATCCCCTTGAAGGCACGGGTGAGCGCCTTCACCTCGGGGATGGTCTTGCCCTTCACCGCCGCCGACATCATCGACGCGGAGGACTGGCTGATGGAGCAGCCGGTGCCGCCGATGCGGATGTCGGTGACCACGCCGGCGTCGTCGACGTCGAGGTAGACCACGATCTCGTCACCGCACAGCGGGTTGAACCCCTCGGTGCGCACGGCGGGCGGCGACGCCAGCTCCCCCCGGTTCCGGGGCGAGCGGTAGTGATCGAGGATGATCTCGCGGTACAGGTCCTCGAGTCCTGGCATGGCTGCCTCGCTGGGTGGTGGGTGGGGTCGATCGCCGGAGCGGTCAGAACGAGAAGAAGCTTGCCGCCTCGTCGAGGGCGTCGGCCAACGCGTCGACGTCGGACGTGTCGTTGTACACGTACAGCGAGGCACGGGCCGTGGCCCCCACCCCCAACACCTTCATGAGCGGCTTGGCGCAGTGGTGGCCGGGGCGGACGCACACGGCGCGCTGGTCGAGCACCTGGGCGAGGTCGTGGGGGTGGATGCCGTCGAGCGCCATCGACAGCACGCCGCCGCGCTCGGCCGGCTCGGCCGGCCCGTGGATGGTGAGCTGGTCGCCGAGGCGCTCGTGCAGGGTGCGCAAGGCGTAGGCGGTGAGGCTCACCTCGTGCTCGCGCACCGCGGCCATGCCGAGGCCGTCGAGGTAGTCGACCGCCGCGTGCAGGCCCACGATCTCGGCGATGGGCGGGGTGCCGGCCTCGAACTTGGCCGGGAGGTCAGCGGGCACGAAGCCGTCGAGGGTGACGTTGAGGATCATGCCCCCGCCGCCCAGGAACGGGGGCATGGCGTCGAGCAGGGCCTCGCGGCCCCACAGCACGCCGATGCCCGTGGGGCCGAGCATCTTGTGGCCGGAGAAGGCGGCGAAGTCGACGCCGAGGTCCACCACGTTCGTGGCCAGGTGGGGCACGTACTGGCAGGCGTCGAGGCAGACGAGCGCACCGGCGGCGTGGGCCTTGTCGGCGAGCTCGCGGACCGGGGTGAGGGTGCCGGTGACGTTCGACATGGCGGTGAGGCTGAGCAGCTTCACG
>CAZIVZ010000453.1:0-2977 GCA_964542495.1 uncultured Aquihabitans sp. | reverse complement strand
CTCAAGAAGGCGGCGCTGTGGGACGAGGTCAAGGACCGGCTCAAGAAGTCGGCATTCGGCCTCTCCGGTGGGCAGCAGCAGCGCCTCTGCATCGCCCGGGCCCTGGCCTCCAACCCGGAGGTGGTGCTGATGGACGAGCCGTGCTCGGCCCTCGACCCCATCGCCACCGGCCGCATCGAGGACCTCATGGAGGAGATCAAGCAGCAGTACACGATCATCATCGTGACCCACAACATGCAGCAGGCCGCCCGGGTGAGCGACCGCTGCGCCTTCTTCACCACCGAGGTGAGCGAGGTCAGCGACACCCGCACCGGGGTCCTCGTCGAGTACGACCTGACCGAGAAGATGTTCTCCAACCCCGGCGACTCGCGCACGGAGAACTACGTCACCGGTCGGTTCGGCTGAGCCGGTGAGCACCCCGAACCCGTCGATGGTGCGGTCCGGCTTCGCCGACGAACTAGCCCAGCTCCGCCTCCAGGTGGAGGTGATGGGCGTGCGCGTCGACCAGAACCTCGAGCGCATGCGCAGGTTCCTCGAGCTGGGCGATGCGGAGGCGGCTCGGGCCGCGCTCGATGCCGACGACGAGATCGACGCCATGAACCTGTCGCTCACCGAGCGCTGCTACGACCTGCTCGCCCGCGAGTCCCCGGTGGCGTCGGACCTGCGGTTCGTGGTCTCGGTGATCCGCGTCCTGGGCGAGTTGGAACGCATCGGCGACCTCGCGCTGCGGGTCGTCAAGGTGGGCGACGACTGGCCGCTGGTGGCGGACCACGCCGCCACCTACGACATCCTCCTCTCCATGGCCGACACCGCGGTCGACCTCTACCGGCAGGCGCTGGCCGCGTGGTCCGGCCAGGATCTCGACGCCGCCGACCGCCTAGCCCGGTCGGGCCGGACGCTGGACGTGGCCAACGAGCAGCTCGCGCGGGAGCTGCTGCGCCTCGAAGGTCCGGCGGCGGTGCCCACGGCCCTCCATAGCCTGGTGATCGGCAAGGCTCTCGATCGCATCGCCGACCACGCGTCGATCATCGGCAGCCGCCTCCGCTACCTGATCACGGGCGACCCGGCGCACCTGGCGGCGGACATCCGATGACCACCGAGAGGGACAACATGGACGGCGCACGCAAGAGCTTCCACCAGACGCTCGACGAGATCCGCCAGGAGATGGTGGTCATGGCGGCCATGGTCACCGAAGGCATCCCGCGGGCCACCGAGGTGATGTTGAGCGGCGACATGGACGAGGCCCAGGCGATCATCGACGGCGACGACCCGCTCGACGCCAAGGCGGTGGAGCTCGAGGAGATCTGCTTCCAGCAGCTCGCCCTCCAGCAGCCGATGGCGGGCGACCTCCGCAGCATCGTCACCGCACTGCGCATGATCGGTGAGATCGAGCGCTCCGGCGACCTCGTGGTGAACATCGCCAAGGGGGCGCGGCGGATCTTCGGCACCGAGCTGCCGGCGCGGCTGCGCGGGCTGATCGGTCAGATGGGCGAGGAGGCCACACGCCTGTTCCGCCTGTCGCTCGACGCCTACATCGACGAGGACGCCGGTGTGGCCGCCGCCCTCGACGACCTCGACGACCGGCTCGACAGCATCCACCGCGAGTTCATCCAGGAGATCTTCCTGGTGCACACGGCCGGCGACCTGGGGATCCAGCCGGCTGTGCAGCTCGCCCTGGTGGGCCGTTACTACGAGCGGATCGGCGACCACGCCGTCAACATCGGCGAGCGGGTGCGCTACATGGTGACCGGGTGGCTGCCCGAGCACACCGGAGCGGCCCGGGCGGCGGCGGCCAAGACCCACCCCCACCCGCCCCTCGAGCCCGACCAGCCGCTGGACCACTGACGTGCTGCGAGCGGCGGCGCTGCGTCGTCGCGTCGATCAGCTGCGCGAGCGGTTCGACGCGGAGCCCGCGGCCACCTCGGGCTCGGTCGAGGAGGCGCTGGCGCGCCTCGGTACCGCCGTCGACCGCCACTTCGCGGCGGCGGCCACCACCCAGCTCACCGCCGACCAGCTCGTGCACGCCCTCGACGTGGTGCCCCAGGGCATCGTGCTCGCCGACGCCGCCGGCAACGTGGTGTTCCGCAACCGCGCCGCGTCGGACTTCTTCGTGGCCCGCCACAGCGAGGCCCTGGTGGAGTCGGCCATCACCGAGCTGATCGAGGCGGCGGTGGCAGGGCACACCACCACCCGCACCCTCGACCTCTACGGGCCGCCCCGACGCGCGCTCCAGTTGCGGGCCGTGCCGCTCCACGACGGACACGGCACCCCACCCGGGGCCGCTGGTCCGGCGGGGGCGTTCCTGGTGGTGGACGACGTGTCGGAGCGCCAGCGCCTCGATGCCGTGCGCCGCGACTTCGTGGCCAACATCAGCCACGAGCTCAAGACGCCCGTGGGCGCGCTCGGGGTCTTGGCCGAGACCCTCGCCGGCGAGCAGGACCCCGAGGTGGTCGCGCGCCTCGCCGAGCGGATGCAGCAGGAAGCGTTTCGCGTGGCACGGACCATCGACGACCTGTTGCAGCTCAGCCAGATCGAGGCCGGCGAGCTGCCGAGCCGCGACCTCGTGCCGCTGCACCTGGTGCTCGCCGAGGCCGTCGACCGCACCCGCGCCGCCGCCGAGCTGCAGGGCGTGACCCTGCACCTGGCCGAGCCGTCACCCGAGCTCACGGTGGTGGGAGACCGTCGCCAGCTCGTGTCGGCACTGGCCAACCTGTGCGACAACGCCGTGAAGTACTCCGACCGCGGCGGTGCGGTGCGGCTGAGCGCCCGCCCCGACGGCGCGTGGGTCGAGGTCGACGTGGCCGACGACGGCATCGGCATCCCCGGCACCGACCTCGAGCGGGTGTTCGAGCGGTTCTATCGGGTGGACCGGGCCCGCAGTCGCGAGACCGGTGGCACCGGCCTGGGCCTCGCCATCGTGCGCCACGTGGTGCAGAACCACGAGGGCACCGTCACCGTGCGCTCCCGCGAGGGCGAG
>CAZIVZ010000452.1:0-2988 GCA_964542495.1 uncultured Aquihabitans sp. | reverse complement strand
CAGGTCGGCCTCGTCGCTGACGCCGCGCACCTTGGCGATGTGGTCGAGGTGGCTGTGCGTGTAGATCACCGCGGTCACCTTCCGGGGGCCGAGGTGCTCCTCCACCAGCGCCATGGCGGCCTGGGCGGTCTGCACGGACGTGAGCGGGTCGATCACGATGCGGCCCCGCTCCCCTTCCACCACGGTGAGGTTGGCCAGGTCGAGGCCGCGCACCTGGTAGAAGCCGGGAGCCACCTCGAACAGGCCGGCCTCGCTGTTGAGGCGGGCCTGCCGCCAGAGGCTCGGGTGCACCTCCGGCGGCGGCTCGTGGTCGAGGAAGCGGTAGGCGTCGAGGTCCCACACGTCCCACCCGCCGGGGTGCGCGATCCGGGGGGAGCTGGGCCCGGCGATGCGACCGCGGGTGGCCCGCTCGTGGTCGCGCCCATCTCCGAGGAACCCGAGGTCGGCGGCGGCCCGGTTGGCGGCCGCGGTGGCGGCGGTGGCGGGCTTCGGTGCGAGGTCGTGCTCGTCGCTCATGGCTGCGGAGTCTGGCCCACGGCGCTCCCGATCGTGCGCTCCGGGCCGATGGGTGGGGGTGACCGACCGCATCCCGAGCCGCCGGGTCCGCTTCACCTGGCCCGACGACCTCGACCCGGTGTGGACGCCCCGCGCCCCGGAACTGGCGCTGGCCGCCAACGCCGTCTCGCTGCTCATGCCCCACGCCGAGCCGTACGTGGTGGCCACGGTGCGCGCCGCCGCCGGCGACCTGGAGGCCACGCATCCCGAGCTGGCCGCGGACGCCCGGGCCTACGCTGCCCAGGAGGCCCAGCACCACGCCCAGCACCGGCGGTTCAACGACCTCGTGGTGGCCCACCACCCCGGCCTGGCCCGCGTGGAGCGGGCGCTGCGGTGGACCTTCGCCCGCCTGCGCCGCCGCAGCACCCGGTTCGGCCTGGCGTTCGCGTCGGGCTTCGAGACCATCGCCTTCGTGGCCGCCCGCTGGGTGGATGCCCACCAGCGGCTCCTGCGCGACGCGGATCCCACCGCCATCACCATGTTCCTGTGGCACCTCGCCGAGGAGGTGGAGCACAAGGAGGTGGCCTTCGACGTGTACCAGGCGACGGGCGGCGGCCGCATCCGCCTGGCGTGGGGCACCGCGGTGGCCGCCCTGGTGCTGGCCACCGCGTCGTTCGCCGCCACCCTCGTGATGCTCAAGAGGACCGGGCGCCTGTTCTCGCCCGTGGCCCACCTGCGGTTGCTGGGGTGGTCGCTGTCGTTCGTGTTCGCCGCCCTGCCCGTGGCCGTGCTGGCCACGCTCCCGGGCCACCACCCCCGGGACCTGGCCGACCCGCCGGGCCTCGAGCACTGGCTCGAGCACCTCGACCCCCACACCGCCACCGTCCCGGACTGGGCGCTGCCCTAGCTCAGGGGTAGCTCAAGGGTTGCGGTTGAGCTGCCAGAGGACGTCGATCCCGACCTCAGCCGGTGCGTCAACTCCATCTCGTCGCTCTCCGATGCACGTGAAGCCGAGCTTCTCGGGGATCCTCCGGCTCGCCGCGTTCGCGGCGTCGTGGTGGATCTCGACGTGGGTGATGCCGTCGACGGAGAACGCCGCCTCGACGAGCGCCCGGGCCGCATCGGTCGCGATGCCTTGCCCGGTTCGGTCGCCTCGCACCCAGTAGCCCAGCTCCAGACCATCAGGAGCGATGCGTCGGTGAAGGCCGCACCCGCCGAGCAGCTCGCCATCGGCGTCGTCGACGATCGCATAGGGGAAGTCCTCGCCAGCCGCCCAGCGAGTGCTCCACGTGGTGATGGTGGATCGCCGGTCCTCCAGCGGGAGCGGCTCCGCCGCAACCCAACCCATCCACGGTCGCAGGTGCTCGAGGTTCGCCAGGAGCAGCGCATGCAGGTGGGGGGCGTCATCGAGGTGCCACCTGCGAACACGAACCCTCCCCGCAGCAACCTCCCCGGGTGGTGTTCCGTGCATCGGCACAGGGTGCCTCCGCTGCCGGCGGCCACGCCAGCCGATTGCCGGCGGAGCTGGTGTGGTCGCTTGTCGCTCCGACACGGGCGAACGCGTTGGAGGGACGAGCGACCGGACGGGCGGCGCGCCCCGGCCTCAGCTGGTCGACGGGGCGGTCAGGTCGTAGAGGGTCACGCCGTCCACCGTGGTGGCGGTGAAGTTCGACGAGACCCAGCTGGAGATGGCCGACGAGGTGGACGACGACGAGCCGCCGGGGCCGCCGCCCATCCCACCACCGCCCATGCCACCGCCGCCGGCGATGAACCAGTGGATGTCGCCGGCGGCCACGTAGGCCTGGAACTCGGCCAGCGTGGGGCTGGGGTCGGAGCCGTTGAAGCCACCGATCGCCATCACCGGCTCGCCCGACGAGAGCTGGTAGCCCGACGCCGAGTTGGAGCCGATGGCGGCGGCGGCCCAGCGGTACTGGTCGGCGTCGGTCTGGAGGAGCCCGTCGATGGCGGTCGACGACGTGCTGCCGGTGAGGAGCCCACCGGCGTTGGCGGTGCCGCCGGTGGTGGTCCCGCCTGGCTGAGCGCCCGGGAACCCGCCGCCCGGGAACCCGCCGAACCCGCGGCCGCCACCAGGGCCCCCACCGGGGCCACCGCCGGCGCCAGGCCCGGCGCTGGGGATGGACCCGGTGTGGGGGACCGAGGCGGTCTGGAGGCTGTAGGCGGCGGGGCCGGCGAGCATGAGCACCAGCGCCGCCGCCGCCAGGCCCGTGCCCAGGCGGCCCCGCAGCGAGGGGGCCACGGCGATGGCGCCGGCCACGGCCAGCCCGCCGAAGAGCACGACCTGCTGGAGGAGGGGGGCCCAGTCCGGCGTCCGGTGCAGCAGCTGGTAGGAGAACGTGGTGGTGAGGGCCAAGGTGCCGGCCAGCACGAGGCGGCCCCACAGCTCGTCACGGCGCTGCCACCAGGGCAGCAGGCCGATGGCCACCACCGCACCGATGGCCGGGGCCAGGGCGACGGTGTAGTAGGCGTGGATGA
>CAZIVZ010000451.1:0-3020 GCA_964542495.1 uncultured Aquihabitans sp. | reverse complement strand
ATCGACGTTGCCGGTGCGCTCGCCGTTGCCGAACAGGCAGCCCTCCACGCGGTCCGCACCGGCCAGCACGCCCAGCTCGGCGGCGGCCACGGCGCAGCCGCGGTCGTTGTGGGGGTGCAGCGAGAGGGTGATCGACTCGCGGTTGCGCACCGTGCGCAGGAACCACTCGATGGTGTCGGCGTAGAGGTTGGGCGTGTACATCTCGACCGTGGCCGGGAGGTTCACGATCAGCTTGCGCTCGGGCGTGGGTTCGATCACCTCGGCCACGGCGTCGCAGATCTCCACCGCGTACTCGACCTCGGTGCCGGTGTAGCTCTCGGGCGAGTACTCGTAGCGGACGATGGTCTCGGGCACCTCGTCCTCGAGCTTGCGGCACAGCTTGGCGCCGTTGACCGCGATCTCGGTGATGCCGTCCTTGTCGAGCCCGAACACCACCTTGCGCTGGAGCGTGGAGGTGGAGTTGTAGAAGTGGACGATGACCTCGCGGGCGCCGCGGATGCTCTCGTAGGTGCGCCGGATCAGATCCTCGCGGCACTGGGTGAGCACCTGGATGGTGACGTCGTCGGGGATCAGGTCGTCGTCGATCAGCTGGCGCACGAAGTCGAAGTCGGTCTGGCTGGCCGAGGGGAACCCGACCTCGATCTCCTTGTAGCCCATGCCCACCAGGGTCTTGAACATCTTCAGCTTGCGCGAGGGGTCCATCGGGTCGATCAGCGCCTGGTTGCCGTCGCGCAGGTCGACCGCGCACCAGATCGGTGCCTTGGTGAGCCGGTTGTCGGGCCAGGTGCGGTCGCGCAGGTCGAGCGGCACGTGGGCCTCGTACTTCTCGAACGGCATGCGCTTGGGGGTGACGGACTGCGGGGACATGGTTGCTCTCGCTCGGTTCGTGGGGGTTCGGTACCAGGATGGCGGTCGGTGGCGGTCGGGCGGCGGGTTTCGGCCCGAAAACGAAAGAAGCTCCTGGCCATCTGGCGCAGGAGCGGTAGGCACGTGCCGCGATGCGGCGGGGCACGTGCCTACATAAGGAGGAGGTGGGTGGTCGGGCGCATCGGGACCATGCTCCACCGGCCGAGGCGCCGCTGTCAACCTCGGCGTAGGTTGCCGCCATGGCCACCCCTGCCCCGACCCCCGCATCCAGCCGGTTCGTGCCCCCCGAGCCGGGCGATGCCCTGGCTCGGTTGGGCATGCCCATGGCCGACGCCATGCGCACCCAGCGGGCGGTGCGACGCCTGCACCTCGAGCCGGTGTCGCACGACGTGCTGCTCCCGCTGCTCGAGCTCTCGCTCAAGGCGCCCACGAGCTCGAACACCCAGGACTGGTCGTACCTCGTGGTGGAGGACCGGGCCCAGAAGGCCGAGCTGGCCGCCCTGTACCGGCGGCTCTACCGGCGGTTCAACCCGGTCGTGAGCTGGCTCGCCCGCAAGGACCCCCGGGAGCAGCGCCAGATCGCACCGGGCCAGTGGCAGGCCGAGCACTTCGAGGACCTGCCCGTGTTCGTGATCCCCTGCTACCGCCGCAACCTCAAGCACCGCCCCGTCGGCCGCCCCCAGATCTCGGTGGCGTCGTTCTACGGCTCGGTCTACCCGGCGGTGCAGAACCTGCTGCTCGGATGCCGGGCGGTGGGCCTCGGCGCGTCGCTCCAGACGCTGCCCATCTGGCACGTGCGTGCGGCCCGCCGCATCCTCGGGCTCCCGCGGTCGATGAACCCGGTGTGCATCATCCCGATCGGCTGGGCCAAGGGCCGCTACGGCCCGACCACGCGTCGCCCCATCGGCGAGGTGGTCCACCTCGACCGCTACGGCAACCAGCCCTTCGTGGGCTGGCGATCCCCCTCCGCCGAGTAGCGCTCCAGCGCGGACGGCTCGACCGGCTCGACCGGCTCGACCGGACCAGGTGTGCGTGCTCGAGGTCACCTGAAGGCGACGAGCACGCGCACCTGTCGGCTGGGTCAGCCCTCGAGGAAGGCCACGGCGTCGTCGGCCAGGGTGACCGGGTCCTGGAACGGGCCGAAGTGGTCGAGGTGGTCGTAGCGCCGGCCCTCGCCGTGGGGTAGGGCGTCGGCCACCAGCGGCGCGAACGCCGCCGGGCTCGGGCCCCGGTCCCGGCCGCCGAAGGCCACGAGCACCGGCGTGGCCGTGTCGACCAGGTCGCGGATGAGCGGCTTGCCCGTTCCCTCGAACACCCGGGCCTCGTGCTCGGGGGTGCAGGACAGGGCCACCGAGCCGTCGGGCTGGTCGGTGAACCCGTGCTCGACGTACGCGTGGAGGGCGTCGGCACGCCACGTGCCGAGTGGCGGGCGGCTGGCGTAGCGGGCAAGGGCGTCGGACCGGCTCGGGAAGCTGGGGCGGCGGCGGCGGGCAGCGTCGGCCAGGGGATTGGCACCCGGTCGGTCGAAGCCCGCCGGCACGATGATCGGCTCGAACAGGAACGCCCGCGATATCGTGCCGGGACGCCGCAGCTCCGCGCCCATCAGGCACGCGCCACCCATCGAGTGTCCGAAGGTGGCCACCGGCCCGCCGCCCAGGAGGTCGACCGTGGCCAGCACGTCGTCGATCATCCCCGTCCAGCCCAGGTCGCCGCTCGGCGGCACGGTGGAGCACCCGTGGGCGCGAAAGTCGAGGGCCCACACGTGGAAGCTCGATCGCAGGTGGGCGGCCATCGGCAGGTACGCACCGGCGCACATGCCGGTGGCGTGGGCGATCAGGAGGGTGGGTCCGTCGCCGCCGAGGTCGTGGACCTCGAGCTCGACGCCGTCGGTGGAGGAGGCGCGCACCCGACCGTGCTACTCGGCGTCGAGGCGCGCCACCAAGGTCTTGGGTGCCACGTGGCGGTAGGCGTCGGTGACGATCTCGGCCAGCTCGGACCAGTCCGGCGCCCGATCCAGCCGCACCCCCACCCACCCCCGATGGCCGACGTAGGGAGGCACGAAGAACCGATCGGGCTCGGTCTCCACCAGTTCGGCCTGGACGCCCGGCGGCGCCGCACACCAGATGCCGAGGATGCCGTCGCCGTGGTGGTCG
>CAZIVZ010000450.1:0-3023 GCA_964542495.1 uncultured Aquihabitans sp. | reverse complement strand
AGGTGGTCGTCGTACTCGGTGATGGTCTTGCCGGGCCAGTGCCGGTAGACGTCGCCGACCTCGAAGTCCTCGAAGTTGCGGCCGAAGGGGCGTTCGTGCGTGGTCACCGTGATCACCTCAGGTCGTCAGATCGGATCGACGAGCGACCGTAGCGGGCCGACCCGGTGGTGACGAGCTGACGCCCCCAGGTGCGAGGATGGTGGGCCATGGGCGCATCTGCGTGGTTGGCCGAGCGACGGGACCGCACCCGCTCGGAGCTCACCCGCTCCGACATGCTCGAGCAGTTGTTCCGCATCCGCTACGCGGGCATCGTCGCCTTGGGCCTGACGGCGCTGGCCATCGGCCGCTGGTCGCTGGCCGTGCCCGCTGCAATCGTGGCGATCGGGCTCCCGCTGAACGCGCTCGCCCACCGCCAACTCCGCCGCACGGGCGCGCTGCCGCCCTGGCTCCACGTCGCCGACATGACCCTGTGCCTGGGGGTATTGGCCGCCGAACCGCCACTGGTGCTACCGGCGATGCTCGTGATGATGGCGGTGGTCTCGCTGGCCGCCAGCCTGGCCGGGATCGTGCGCAGCCTCGCCGTGGTCGCCTACGGCACCGTGGGCCTGGCGGCGGTGGCCACCATGGGGGACCTGGCCGACCCCGCCGTGTCGATCACCGGGTTCGCCGTCGCCGGGTCCCTCATCGCCGTGGCCGTGGGCCGCCTGGCCGACGCCGAGGCCGAGAGCCGCCACCGTCTCGACACCACCATCGACAACCTCGACGTCGTGCTGTGGGTGCGACCGCCCACGGGCGACCGGTTCACCTTCGTGAATCGGCGGGGAACCACGATGTTGGGCTGGCCGGGTGCCGCGTGGCTGGAACCGGGGTTCTGGCGGGATCGCGTCCACCCCGACGACCTCGCCCGGGTCGACGCCGGGACCCGTCGCAGCATCGCCCTCGGCATCGACCACGAGGTCACCTACCGGTTCCGATCCGCCGAGGACCACTGGGTCCACCTCCACGATCGTGTCACCGCAGTGGTCGACGGCAACGGCCGGACCGTCGCGCTCCAGGGCCTGAGCGTCGACGTCACCGAGCGGGTTCGCATCGAGCAACGGGTCAACCAGTACGCCGACCTGGTCGAGCGCATCGACCTGGCCCTCCTCGTGCTCTCCGCGGACGACGAAGGCGCCGGCGCCGGCGCCAGCAACGACGGCAACGACGGCAACGACGGGCCGACCACCACGCTGCGCCTCACCGCCGCCAACGCCGCCGCCGAGGCACTCCTCGACCGGAGCCTCGCGGCCGAGGTCGGGCTCACCGTCGAGGAGGCGTTCCCCGTCCTGGCCGGCTCCCGCCTCGCCCAGCGGCTGGTGTCGGTGATGGAGCGGGGGGTGCCCATCCGGGTCGACGACCTCCTGGTGCAGCCGACCGTGGGCGCCGGGCGACTCGTCACCCTGCGGGCCTTCCCGCTCGCGAACCGGTCTGTCGGCGTGTCTCTGCTCGACGTGACCGATGCCGCCGCCGCGTCGGATGCGCTGCGCCGCCAGGCGCTGTTCGACGGCCTCACCGGGCTTCCCAACCGGCGCCTCCTGGACGAGGAGCTGCACCGGGCCGTGCGCGAGACGCCCCGCACCGGTGAGCGGGTCGCGCTGTTGATGATGGACCTCGACCAGTTCAAGGAGGTCAACGACGCCCTCGGCCACCAGGTGGGCGACAAGCTGCTCCGCGAGATCGGTGCCCGCCTGGCCCGGGAGCTCGACGACGCCCTGGTGGCCCGCCTCGGCGGCGACGAGTTCGCCGTGGTGCTCGCCGGCCACATCGGCGAGGACGACGCCCGCCGCGCCGCCGATCGCATCCGCACGGCGCTCAGCGAGCCGTTCCTCATCGACGAGCTGCGCCTCCAGTCCAACGCCAGCATCGGCATCTCGATGTTCCCGGCCCACGCCCATGATCCGGCCACGCTGATCCAGCGCGCCGACGTCGCCATGTACCAGGCCAAGAAGACCGGCACCGGGGTGGCCGTGTACGACGCGGTGGCCGACCGCTCCAGCGTCGAGCGGCTGACGCTCATCGGCGAGCTCCCCGACGCCACCCCCGAGGGCCAGCTCGTCTTGCACTTCCAGCCCTGCGTCGACCTGCGCACCGGCCGCACGGTGCGCGCCGAGGCCCTCGTGCGCTGGAACCACCCCCGGTTGGGGCTGCTCGGGCCCGAGCAGTTCGTGGAGCTGGCCGAGCTCTCGGGCGCCATCCAGCCCCTCACCCGCTGGGTCATGCAGGAGGGGCTGTCGGCCGCCCGCACCTGGCAGGCCAAGGGCCACGCCGTGGGCCTGGCCGTCAACCTGTCGGTGCGCAACCTCTACGACCCCGACCTCGTCGCCAACCTGGGCGTCCTGCTCCGCCGGACCGGCGTACGCCCCGAGGACGTGGTGCTCGAGCTCACCGAGACCGAGCTCATGGACGATCCCAACCTGGCGCGCGAGGTGTTCACCGCGCTGGGCGACCTCGGCGTGGGCACGTCGATCGACGACTTCGGCACCGGCTACTCGTCGCTGACGTTCCTGCGCGACCTCCCCCTGCGGGAGATCAAGGTCGACCGCTCGTTCGTGCGCGGGGTCCACCGCCGCAGCGACGAGTTCACCATCGTCCGCTCGATGATCGACCTTGGCCACAACCTCGGCCTCGAGGTGGTGGCCGAGGGCGTGGAGCACGGCGACGACCTCCACCTGCTCCAGCGCCTCGGCTGCGACCTCGCCCAGGGGTACCACCTGAGCCCCCCGCTCCCGCTCGACGAGCTGCTGGTGTGGTTCGACCGGCCCGGTGAGTCCGGCGATGCGACCAGGTCCACCGACCCGACCCGCCACCTACCCGGGGCCCCGATCGCCCCCGCCGGGACCCGACCGCCGATGTGAGCCGTGCGCAGGGGCGTCGGTACCATCTGCCCCCATGACCGCACCGGATCTCGCCGCCGCCGCCACCGTCATCGACCTCGCCTCCCGGGTGGTCGACTCCGCCGTCGCCCGGCTGGCCGCAGCCGGTTC
>CAZIVZ010000449.1:0-3040 GCA_964542495.1 uncultured Aquihabitans sp. | reverse complement strand
GCCACCACCGCACCGATGGCCGGGGCCAGGGCGACGGTGTAGTAGGCGTGGATGATCCCCTTGCCGAAGCTGAAGGCGGCGGCGGTGGTCACCAGCCAGCCGCCCCACAGCAGCAGGGCGGCGCGGGCGCGGTCCACGCGGGGCGCCCGCCACCGCAGGGCGAGGCCGGCCACCAGCAGGAGCAGGGCGGTGGGGATCAGCCACCCGGCCTGGGTGCCGAAGTCGATGTTGAACAGCCGGTTCCAGCCGGTGGCACCCCACATGCCGGTGCCGTTGCCGCCCCCGCCACCTCCCACGCTGCCGGTCTCGGTGCCGGTGAGGCGACCGAGCCCGTTGTAGCCGAGGGTGAGCTCGACGATGCTGTTCTCCTGGGAGCCGCCGATGTAGGGGCGAGACGACGCCGGCCACAGCTCCACGATGGCGATCCACCAGCCCGCGGAGACCACCAGCGCCACGAACGCCGCCGCCGACTGCACGAAGCGGCGCCGGAACGACGTCGGTGCGCACACCAGGTAGACGAGGGCGAACGCCGGGGCCACGAGCAGGGCCTGGAGCATCTTCGTCAGGAACCCGAACCCCACGAACGACCAGGCCAGCAGCAGCCAGCCGGTGCTGGCCCGCTCGAGGGCCCGGGTGAGCGCGTAGGCGCCGGCCACGAGCAGCAGGACCAGCACGGCATCGGGGTTGTTGAACCGGAACATCAACGTGGCCACCGGGGTGAGGGCGAGGATCGCACCCGCCAGCAGACCGGCACCGGCGCCGAACCAGCGCTTGACCGCCGCGTACAGCAGCCCCACCGAGGCCACCCCGGCCAGGGCCTGGGGCACCAGGATGCTCCAGGCGTTGACGCCGAACAGCCGGGCCGAGATGCCCATGACCCAGAGCGAGACCGGCGGCTTGTCGACCGTGATCGAGTTCGACGCGTCGGACGAGCCGAAGAAGAACGCCTTCCAGCTCTTGGTCCCGGCCTGGACGGCGGCCGAGTAGAAGCTGTTCGCCCACCCCGACGCGCCCAGGCCCCACACGTAGAGCACGGCCGTGGCCACCAGCAGGCCGAGCAGGGCCGGCCGAGCCCACCCGGGGTCGGTCTCGGGCCCTCGCACGAGCCGCTGGAGCCTGCCCCGGGTGGGGGCCACCGTCTCGGGGCGCGCCCTCGGGGCAGGCGGCACCGACGGCGTCGCGCCGGAGACGGGGGGTCGGTCGAGCGTGGAGGTCATCGCACGATGGTGCGCGTCGAACCTTGGAGGTCCCTGGGGACCACCGGGGACTTCCCCCTGAGCCCTGGCGTTCAGGCCAGGAGGGCGGTCACGCCGGCGGCGAAGCGGTCGATGTCGTCGTCGGTGGTGGCGAAGCTGGTCATCCAGCGCACGAGGGACTCGCTCAGATCCCACTCCCAGAAGAACGACCACTCCTGGAGGGCGGCGATGCGGTCTCGCGGCACCTGGGCGAACACGGCGTTCACCTCGGGCGGGCGGGGCACGACCACGCCGGGCACGGCGGCCAGCCGCTCGGCCAGCACCGTGGCCTGGCGGTTGGCGTGGTGGGCGTTGCGCAGCCAGAGGTCGTCGGTGAGCAGGGCCGAGATCTGGGCGGCCACGAAGCGGGCCTTGGACGGAAGCTGGCCGGCCTGCTTGCGCACGAACCGGGCCGCCGCCGCCAGCTCGGGCTGGAGGTACACCACGGCCTCGCCGTACATGGCCCCGTTCTTGGTGAGGCCGAACGTGAGCACGTCGACACCCGGGTCCCGGATCATCTGGCGGAGGTCGGCCCCGGTGGCGGCCACCGCGTTGGCGATGCGGGCGCCGTCGACGTGGACGCGCAGCCCGGCCCGGTGCGCCGCCTCGCAGACCTCGGCCACCTCGTCGACCGTGTACACCGTTCCCATCTCGGTCGACTGGCTGATGGAGACCACCGCCGGTTGGGGGTGGTGCTCGGTGCCGAGCCACTCCACGAACGGCGCCAGGGCCTCGGGCCGGAGCTTGCCGTCGACGTGGGGCAACGGGGTGATCGTCGACCCGGTGAAGCGGGCCGGTGCGCCGCACTCGTCGACCACGATGTGGGCGGTGTCGGTGCACAGCACCGATTGCCAGGGTTGGAGCAGCGTGGCCAGCCCCACCACGTTGGCGCCGGTGCCACCCCAGCACAGCAGCACCTCCACGGGTGCGTCGAAGAGCTCGCGGAGCTGCGCCACCGCCCGCTCGGTCCAGGGGTCCTGCCCGTAGGCCAGGGCCGGACCGTGGTTGGCGGCGGCGAGGGCCTCCATGACCTCGGGCGATACCCCGGCGGCGTTGTCGCTGGCGAACGATCCCCGGGGCGGGGCCGGGACGGCGCCGGTCACGGCGCCCGCGGCAGCTCGGCCGACAGGAGCTTCTGGAGCTTCTGCATCGCCTTGATCTCGCTGACGGTGCACATGGCCCCGCTGCGCATGGTGAGCAGCGCCCACGGGGGCTCGGGGTTGGCGTTCACGTCGCACCGTTCGATGTAGTCGGGGTTCACCCACGACATCTCCCCGGCATGGGTGGGGTCGACCTGGATCCACATGGTGCTGACGGTAGCTGGGTCAGCTCTCGCGACGGCTCGCCTCCTTAACCTGGTGGCACCGCGTGGGCCGCTGGGCCACGCTGGCGCAGCCGTTCACCTGCCGCCACGTCCGAGAGGAGGTCGTCGCCATGGCCGACACCCTGTTGCTCAACGCCAGCTACGAGCCCCTCTGCGTGATCTCGGTCCGCCGAGCCGTGGTGCTGCTCCTCGCCGACAAGGCCGACGTGGTGGCCGACAGCGACGCCCCCATCCGCTCCGAGCGGCTGACCATGGCCGCGCCCGCCGTCATCCGCCTGCGCTACTACGTGACGGTGCCCTACCGCGCCCACCTCCCGCTCAACCGCCGGAACCTCCTCGCGCGCGACCGCGGCCGCTGCGCCTACTGCTCCGGACGCGCCGACACCATGGACCACGTGGTGCCGCGCAGCCGCGGCGGCGAGCACTGCTGGGAGAACGTGGTGGCGGCCTGCCGGCCCTGCAACGCCCGCAAGGACGACCG
>CAZIVZ010000448.1:0-3040 GCA_964542495.1 uncultured Aquihabitans sp. | reverse complement strand
GCTGCCTCGACCTGGCCGAGTCGGTGGAGGACACGGTGGCGGAGATCCGCTCGGCCGGTGGCCGCGCCACCCCCGCCATCGTCGACGTGCGAGACGAGGACAGCGTGGCCGCCGCGGTGCGCACGGTGGAAGCCGAGCTCGGCCCGACGCGCATCCTGGCCAACGTGGCCGGGGTGCTGCGGTTCGCCCACACCGAGACCCTCGAGGTGGCCGAGTGGGACCTGCTCATCGACGTCAACCTCAAGGGCCCGTTCCTGATGAGCCGGGCCACCATCGCGTCGATGCTCGCCAACGGCGGCGGCGTCATCACCAACGTGGCGTCGTCGGCGGGCATGTTCGGCCAGGCGTTCATGGTCCACTACTGCGCCGCCAAGGGGGGCGTGGTACAGCTCACCCGGTCCCTGGCCTGGGAGTACCTCAAGCGCGACATCCGGGTGAACGCCATCGCGCCCGGCGGGGTGGACACCCCGATGACCGGCGCCGTGGCCTTCCCCGAGGGCATCGACTTCGAGCTCATCCGCAAGACCATGGCGGTGGGCAACAAGATGCTCTCGCCCACCGAGCCCGCCGCGCTCATCGCCTTCTTGTCGTCGGACGAGGCGGCGGGGATCAACGGGGCCATCGTGCCCATCGACCACGCCGTCACCGCCTGACGAGCGCGACCGGACTCGGGACCCAACGCCCGGGTCGGCCGCCGGGCACCGGGGTACGGTCCGAACCATGGACTTCGCCTTCTCCCCTCGCGCCGAGGAGCTCCGCACCGAGCTGCTCGACTTCATGGACACCCACGTGTACCCGGCCGAGCCCGTGTACCACCGTCAGATCCAAGAGTCGGGGAACCCGAACCACTTCCCGGCGGTGATGGAGGACCTCAAGGCCGAGGCCCGCCGGCGCGGGCTGTGGAACCTGTTCCTCCCGCACAAGACGAGGTGGACCGACGGCCTGTCGAACCTCGACTACGCCCCGCTGGCCGAGATCATGGGGCGCAGCGGCTCGATCGCACCCCAGGCCTGCAACTGCTCGGCCCCCGACACCGGGAACATGGAGGTCCTGACCCAGTTCGGCACCCCCGAACAACAGGAGCAGTGGCTCCATCCCCTGCTCGAGGGCGAGATCCGCTCCGCGTTCGCCATGACCGAACCGGCGGTGGCGTCGAGCGACGCCACCAACATCGAGTGCCGGATCGAGCGCGACGGCGACGAGTACGTGATCAACGGGCGCAAGTGGTGGATCTCGGGCGCCGCCGACGAGCGCTGCAAGATCTTCGTGCTCATGGGCAAGACCGACCCGTCGGCACCCCGCCACCTCCAGCAGTCGCAGGTGCTGGTCCCGCGCGACACCCCGGGCGTGGTGATCGAGCGCCCCCTCCCCGTGTTCGGCTACTACGACCAGGAGGGGCACTGCGAGATCTCGTTCACCGACGTGCGGGTGCCGGTCACCAACGTGATCGGCCAGGAGGGCGGCGGCTTCGCCATCGCCCAGGCTCGCCTCGGCCCCGGCCGCATCCACCACTGCATGCGCTGCATCGGTGCCGCCGAGCGGGCCCTGGAGCTCATGTGCCGCCGGGCATCCGAGCGCGTGGCGTTCGGACGACCCCTGGCCGAGCAGGGCGTGATCCGCGAGTGGATCGCCGACAGCCGCATGGAGATCGAGCAGGCCCGCCTCCTCACCCTGAAGGCGGCGTGGCTGATGGACACCGTGGGCAACAAGGGCGCCGCCGTGGAGATCTCGGCCATCAAGGTGGTGGTCCCGAACATGGCGCTCAAGGTGATCGACCGGGCCATCCAGGCCTTCGGCGGCGCCGGGGTGAGCGACGACGTGCCGCTCGCGTCCATGTACGCAGGAATCCGCACCCTGCGCATCGCCGACGGCCCAGACGAGGTCCACCGCCGCCAGGTGGCCAAGCGCGAGCTCGCCCGGTACCAACCCTCCTCGGGCCGGGCCGGCTGACCGACCGAACGGGTCCGCCGGGCAGGCAGACCGGGTGGGTCAGCGCACGATCAGAAGCTGACCCGGCCGGTGCTGACCCGGGGACCGAAGGTCATCACCACGGTGGTGCCGCCATCGCTCGGGCGGAACTCCAGCTCGTCGGCCAGCAGGCGGATGAGCGGGATGCCGAGACCGCCCTCGTACTCGAGGCGGGCGGGGTCGGTGACCGCCGGGTGCGACTGGAGGCGCTCCGGATCGAAGCCGCCGCCGTGATCCGACACGGCCAGCTCGATGCACCCCGGGCCGACCTCGAAGCGCAACACGATCGGGGCGTCGTGGTCGGCACCTGCCCTCGTGGCCAGTTGCGCCTGGATGGCGTTGGTGCAGGCCTCGGAGACGGCGAGGCGGAGGTCTGCCCCGCGCTCGTCGTCGAAGGACGGGTCGGCGGCGGCCAACGCCCCCACCACCAGCCGGGCGACCGACACCACCTCGGGCCGCGGCGGCAGGGCCAGCTCCACGACCTCGACGGTGTCGCCGTTCGACCCGGGAGCCACGATCAGACTCCCACCCGGCTCGCCGACCGATGCCGCGTCACGCGGCCACCGCCGCGTCGACCGTCTCGTGGATGGCGAACACCCCGTCGAGGCCGGTGATCTCGAACACCTTGAGGATCCGCCGCTCGGTGCAGACCAGGGTGAGGTCTCCGCCGTGCGTGCGCACCCGCTTGAGGGCCCCGATGAGCACGCCGAGGCCGGTGGAGTCGATGAAGTCGACCCCCGAGAGGTCGACCACCACCCGGAAGAGCTGGTCGTTGACCAGCTTGATCAGGTGCTCGCGCAGGCGAGGTGCGGTGGCCACGTCGACCTCACCGCCGACCTGGAGCACCGACCAGCCACCCTGCTCGCTGAGCTCGAGTCGTAGGTCCATCCGTGCTCCCGTGGGTCACCGCTGGCGCCCACGCTACTGCCCGGAGGGTCGACGTCCGAACCCCCGACCCGCTCCCTAGACTGCGAACGCCTGTTCCCCAGCAGGGTGTAGCCCGTGGTCCTCACCTCCCCCGATCCGGTCGCGCACTACGCGCAGACGCTGCGCCACCGGCTCGGCGCGGGCC
>CAZIVZ010000447.1:0-3060 GCA_964542495.1 uncultured Aquihabitans sp. | reverse complement strand
GTCACCAGGCCCAGCTCGGGCGTGTTGGTGCGCCCGATGACCACCAGGCCGGCCCGGCGGAACCGTTCGGTCAGCTCCGAGCTGCGGTCGGGCACGTAGCCGTGCTCCTGGAGGAACCGCGTCCCCCCGTGGAACGGCTCTCCCGCCTCGATGCCGTCGAGGTCCTTGAGCACGAACGGCACGCCGGCGAAGGGGGCGTCCCCCACCGGCTCGGCGGCCGCCTCCTCCAGCGCCTTCTCGTAGCGCGTGTGGATGATGGCGTTGAGCTGGCCGTTCACCGCCTCGGCCCGGTCGATGGCGGCTTGGACCAGGTCGGTGGCCGACACCTGGCCGGAGCGGACCAGGGCGGCCTGGTCGGTGGCGTCGAGGGCGGCGAGGTCGGACAGGTCGGTCATGGCCCGCACGATACGCACCGGCGACGCGGGCCGCCCGAGGCTCCAGCGGGCCGCCAGCCAGCAGGTGGTCAGCCGCCGATGCGGGCCGCCACCACCTCGGTGATGCACGCCAGCGTGTCGGTCATGGCCCGGTCCCGGCCCAGCTCGTGCACGAGGCTCACGGAGGGCACGCGGTCGCCGACGGCGTCGAACACCTCGCCCGCCACCACCAGCACCGGCACCTCGTACTCGGCGGCCAGGGCGGCCACCCCGCCCACCACCTTGCCCTGGAACGAGGCCTCGTCCACGAAGCCCTCCCCGGTGACCACCAGGTCGGCCTGCTCCACGGCGGCGGCCAGATCGAGCTCCTCGGCGATGAGGTCGAACCCCGAGACGATCGCGGCCCCGACGGTGGCCAGACCGCCGGCCAGGCCGCCGGCGGCCCCGGCTCCCTCCAGGACGGTGACGTCCACCCCGTGGTCCTCGAGGTACACCTGGGCCAGCCGTTCCAGTCGCCGACGCAGCAGAGCCACCTGGTTGGGCGTGGCGCCCTTCTGCGGACCGAACACGTCGGCGGCGTCGAGGAACGCGGTGCGCACGTCGACCGCGGCCACCAGCTCAACGCCGCGCAGGCGGGCGGCCGGCGAGAGGGCGCGGAGGGCGGCCAGCCCGCCGTCGGTGGTGGCCGACCCGCCGTGGCCCACGAACACGCGGCGGGCCCCGGCGTCGACCGCGGCGGCGATGAGCTCGCCGGTGCCGGCGGTGGACGCCGCGATCGGGTCGTTGCCCTCGGGCCCGCCCACCAGCGCCAGCCCCGAGGCGCGCGCCATCTCGATCACGGCCGTGCGCCCGGCCAGGCGCCACCCCGCCTCCACCGGGTCGCCGAGCGGGCCGGTCACCGTGGTGGTGCGGTTGGCCCCGCCGAAGACGTCGAGGAACCCCTCGCCGCCGTCGCTGAGCGGCACCTCGTCCGTGATCGCGCCGACCACCCGGCCGGCGGCGGCCACGGCGGCAGCCACCTCGGCGGCCGACGCGGTGCCCCGGAACTTGTCGGGCGCGGCGAGGATGCGCACGTCAGCCGGCGGCGGTGAGCTGGTCGGCCAGCCAGTCCGCCGGGGTGCGGGCGAGCGACGCGGCCCGCAGCGCGTCGGCCCGGCGACGGCGCTCGGGGGCGGGGGCGTCGAGCGCGCCGGCCAGGGCGGCGGCGGTGCCGCCGACGTCGTAGGGGTCGGCTCGCCAGGCGTGCTCGCCGAGCTCGTGCCAGGCGCCGGCCTCGGGCGACAGCACCAGCTGGCCGTGGCGGTCGTTGACCACCATGGCCTCCTTGGCCACCAGGTTCATCCCGTCGCGGATGGGGTTCACCAGCACCACGTCGGCTCGGGCGAGGGCGGCCATGGAGCGGGGGTAGTCGTCGTGGGGGTCGTAGATCACCGGGGTCCAGGCGTCGGTGCCGAAGCGGGCGTTGATCTCGGCCACCCGCGCCGCCACCGCCTCCCGGTAGCGGTCGTAGGCGGCCACCCCGGCACGGGACGGGTACACGTAGGCACCGAACACCACGGTGCCGTGGCGGGCCGGGTCCGCAGCGAGCAGCGCCTCGTAGGCGTCGAAGCCGCGCAGCACGTTCTTGGAGAGCTCGATGCGGTCCACCCGCACGAGGAACGCCCGCTCCCCCACCTCGGCGTCGAGGTCGGCAGCCGCGGCCCGGCACGCGTCGGAGTCGATGGTGCCGGCCAGGTCGGCGGGATCGGGACCGAGCGGTGCCACGAACGTGGGCGGCCCGTCGATGCCCGCGTCGTGGCACGACGCCTCGAAGTCCCCCGCCCAGCGAGCCGTGTGGAAGCCGCAGGCGTGGAACGCGGCCAGCCCCTCGAGCAGTTCGTGGCGCACCACCGCGGGCAGGGCCCGGAGCAGGACCGGCGGGGCGAAGGGCGTGTGGGCGAAGTGGACCAGCCGCAGGTCCGGCCGCTCGGCCCGCGCGGCGGCCGCCACCAGGCACAGGTGGTAGTCCTGCACGAGCACGGCAGCGCCCTCCGGCGCGTCGGCCACCACGGCCCGGGCGAACCCCTCGTTGACCGTGCGGTAGGCGGACCACGCGTCCTCCACCCAGCCGGCGGGCCAGGCGGGCTCGTACACCGGGTGGAACAGGCCGTGGTGGGCGAACCACAGCGCCTCGTTGCAGACCGTGTCGTAGTGCGCCCGCCACACGTCGGGCTCGAAGGCCAGCAGGTGGACGCGAAAGCCCGCGGCCTCGGTGGCACCGGCCGCCGATGCCTCCCGGTCGGCGTCGGACATGGCGGCGGCGAGCCAGAGCGTGTCGGTGTGGCGGACCAGCGGCGCCAGCGCCGACACCAGGCCGCCGGCACCGCGCCGGGGCTGGGGCGGGCCGTCACCGTCGAACCGGTACGACACGGGCCCCCGGTTGGAGACGATCACGATCGGTCGCTCACCGGCCATGGGGCCACCCTAGGAGGCGGGCACGGGCCGGGAACCCGGGGCCGGCCGGTCAGCCGGTCAGCCGGTCAACCGCTCAGCCGATCCGCCGGCGAGTAGGCGCAGGAGGTCGACCGCCCCCGCCGGGCCGGGCACCACCACGTCGGCCGCCGCCGCCAGCTCGGGGGGCAGCTCGGGCCCGGCCGCGGCCACGCCCACGGTGTGCACGCCCGCCGCGCGCAGCTCGGCGAGGGCG
>CAZIVZ010000446.1:0-3063 GCA_964542495.1 uncultured Aquihabitans sp. | reverse complement strand
CCCGAGGCCACCTACCCCCGAGCCGGCGCCCGGGTGATGGACCTCCAGGACCCCACCTCCAAGATGTCCAAGTCCGAGGACGGTGCATCGGGCACGATCCTCCTGCTCGACGACCCCAAGGCCATCGAGCGCAAGATCAAGCGGGCGGTCACCGACACCGAGACCGAGGTCCGCTACGACGTGGCCGCCAAGCCGGGCGTCTCCAACCTCCTGTCGATCCTGGGGGCGGCCACCGGACGCACCCCCGAGGAGGCGGCGGTGGGCTACACCCAGTACGGCCCGCTCAAGGCCGACACCGCCGCCGCCGTGGTGGAGCGCCTGGCCCCCATCCAGGCCCGCTTCGCCGAACTGGCCGGCGACCCCGCCGAGACCCAGCGCCTGCTCGCCGTCGGTGCCGCCAAGGCCCGTGAGGTGGCGTCCGCCACCCTCGCCCGCGCCCGCGACCACATCGGGCTGCTGCCACCGGCCTGAGCCGACGGTCGGGCCGGCCCATCAGTCATCGTCGGCGGCTTTGAGGGCTTGGCCGATCTCCAGCGGGACCGTCCACTCCTCGGGCGGGAGGTGGTGCTCGGCGGTCCAGGCCACGGTGAGCGGCGCGGAGCCGGCCAGGCCCAGGAGCTCGGCGCCGAGGCGAGGGTGCTCGAGGTACAGCCCCACGCGCCGGGTGAAACCCGTGGTCTCGGTCCAGGCCATCGCCTGGTCCGCACCCGCGGCCTTGGCCGACAGGGTGGCGATGACCCGCCCGTAGGTGCCCAGGCCCGACACGGTCTTGCCGCAATCGTGGAGCAGGGCGGCGGCCAGCACCGGGCGGGTGGCCTCGTGGCCCAACGCCATCTCCACCCGGCGCGCCACGCCGGCGGCGTGGCGGCGGTCGGCCCGGCTCATCTTGCGCCAGACGTCCCGCTCACCGTCGAGGAGCTGCTCGGAGATCCAGATCTGGTCCGCGGCCGATGGGCCGATGGGGACCGAACCGAAGAACCGCTTCACCAGGTGCGCGGCGCCACCCATGGGGTCAGGCGTGGGCGATGCAGAAGCGGGCCGACGGCATGGCGTCCAGGCGGGGTTCGCCGATGGCGCTGCCGCAGACCTCGCAGGTGCCGTAGGTGCCGGCGTCGATCCGCACCACGGCGGCCTCGACCTCCACGAGCTGGTCCCGGAGGTTGGCAGCGAGGGCTTGGTTCTCACCCACCTCGGCCGCCACCTGGGCGGAGTCGGCGAAGTTCTCGTCGAAGTCGGGCGCCGTGGCGCCGTCGGTCTCGAGCTCGTCGAGCTGGCGGTGGAGGTCTTGTGCCTCCGCCAGCAGCACGTCGCGCAGCTTCGAGAGATCGGTGGTGGCCATGGGGCCAGGCTACCTCTCGCGGCCGACCCCGAAGATCCACCGGCTCAGCGAGCGACGGTGGCGCGCGGGTGCGCGGCGCGGTACACCGACAGCAGCCGCTCGGGCGACACCAACGTGTACACCTGGGTGGTGCTGATCGAGGCGTGGCCGAGCAGCTCCTGCACCGAGCGGATGTCCGCCCCGTGGTCGAGCATGTGGGTGGCGCACGAGTGCCGCAGCACGTGGGGGCTGAGCCGGCCGCCCAGGCCCACCTGCTCTCCCGCCCGCCGCACCACGATCCACGCCCCCTGGCGAGACAGGCGGCCGCCGCGGGTGTTCAGGAAGATCGCCTCTGCGTCGCCGCGACGGGCCCACCGGTCGGGCTCCAGCTCCGGGCGCCCGCCCGGGCTCAGCCAGGCCACGAGCGCCGCGGTGGCGAAGCGGCCCACCGGGACGATGCGCTCCTTGGCCCCCTTGCCGAACGCCCGCAGCAGCCCGGCGTCCAGGTCGAGGTCGCCGAGCGAGAGCCCCACCAGCTCCGAGATGCGCAGGCCCGTCCCGTAGAGCACCTCGAGGATGGCCCGGTCCCGGCGGGCGATGGGGTCGTCGCCCACCACCGCGTCGAGCAGCGATGCCACCTCGGCCTCGGTGAGGGCCTTGGGCAGGCCCTTGGCCACCTTCGGCATCTCGAGGTCGGCGGCCGGGTCGGCCCGCCCCTCCTGCTCCTCGGCCAGGAACCGGTGCAGGCCCCGCACCGCCACCAAGGAGCGCTTCACCGACGAGCTGGCCCGGCCCTGGTCGCGCAGGTGGGCGACGTAGTCGGTGAGGTCGGGCTCGGTGACGTCGCCGATGGTCCGGCCCCGCTCGTCGAGCCACGCCACGTAGGCCCGGAGGTCGTTGCGGTAGGCGGCGAGGGTGTTGGCCGAGCGACCCCGCTCGACGCGCAGCCAGGTGAGGAGGTCGACCACCTCGACGGGCAGGTCGTCGTCTGCACCGGCCACCGTCGCCACGGCGGCGAGGCTACCGAGGTGGTCCGGCGGCGAGGTGCTCGCGCACCAGGAGCAACCCGATGATGGTCTTCGAGTCGATCAGCTCGCCCGAGGCGATGAGGCCGGGCACGTCGTCGAGCGCCACCCGCTCCACGGTCATGTGCGCTTCCTCGGGGCCTTGGCGGTCGTGGGCCACCTCGGTGAGCCCGGTGGCCAGGTAGAGGCGAACGAACTGGTCCGAGAAGCCCGGCGCCGGGTGGAAGCGGGCGATCAACTCCATCGACTCGGCCTCGAGGCCGACCTCCTCCACCAGCTCGCGTGCTGCGGTGGCCTCCGGCGCCTCGCCATCGACGTCGCACAGCCCGGCGGGGATCTCCAGGATCTCGCGGTCGATGGGGCCGCGGTACTGGCGGACCAGCCACACCGATCCGTCGTCGGCCAGGGGCGCGATGGCCACCACCTCGTTGTTGCGGACGACGTCTCGCTCGAAGCGGGACCCGTCGGGGGCCTCGAAGGTGGCCCGGACCACCCGCAGGCGCTCCAGGTCGGCGATCTCGGTGTCGTGGAGGTGGCGGAAGCCGGCGGGGCTCACGCCGTGGCGTCGACGTCGGCGCCGACCAGCTCGATCGTGTCGGGGTGGTCGAGGTCGAACAGGTGCGGCGACCGGCCCTCGGCCCGGCGCAGCGCGGCACCCACGAACTCCCGGAACAGCGGGTGCGGGTTGGTGGGCCGGCTCTTGAACTCGGGGTGGGCCTG
>CAZIVZ010000445.1:0-3076 GCA_964542495.1 uncultured Aquihabitans sp. | reverse complement strand
AGCAGGTTGCTGGCCGCGCTCGACAGCAGGGCGACGGCCCCGACCCCGGCGAACAGGAAGACGCTCCACCGGCCGCGGCGGGGCAGTCGGGTGAGGGCGAACACCACCGCGGCGACCAGCACCACGTCGCCGATCGGGTAGGCGAGCAAACGGAGCTGGTCGGCCCGCTCGAGGCCGTCCACGGCGTCGAACGCAGGAGGCATCACGATCACCCAGCTGGCGAAGAAGATGCTCGCGGTGAGCATCGAGCCCTCGGCCAGGTACCGAGCCTTGGCCACCCGGTGCTCGGGGAGTTCCACGTGGGCGAGGATCCCGACCAGGAGGCACAGCACGGCGAGCACCGAGGCCACCCCGGCGGTCGACGGGGGCACGGCCCCGTCCGCCGCCGTCGCTTCCCACACCGGCTGCGACCCGATGCCGACCGACCAGAGCGCGCTCCCGAGGCCGACCGCCCCCCAGGCCACCCGCCGCCGGCCGGCGCACAGGAATGCCACGGCGCTGCAGGTGACCACGGCGATGGCGGCGACGGCCGCGGTCAGGTGGGTGGTGGGCGTGTCGCCGCCGAGCTGCAGCGTGGCGATCCCGGCGATCGCCGACACGGCGATGGCGGGCAGGGTCAGGCGGGACCGGACGTCTTGGATGCCGGCGGCGATCCGATCACCCAGCGGGGTCGGAGCCTCGACGACGGCGTCGTCGATCGGACTGGTCCCCTCTTCTGCCTCGCGCGTCCACAGGTGGAGTGCCACTGGTTCCTGTTCGGCACGTTCCAGGGCCTTCGGGAGCGCGACGGGCGCGATGAGCCGAACGGCCCACCGGCCGTCGGATCAGGTCTTCGGTGGATCAGCGGGGGTTCCAGGCGGTGGCGCCGACGGTGAGGAAGCGCAGGCGCCGCTCGGTGTCGGCCACGAGCTGGAGCTCGCGCTCGGAGCCCTCGTCGATCACGTCGAGCAGGCGCCGGGACGTGTCGACCATGAGGCCCACGATCAGCTCGGCCAGCATCACGAGGTCGGCGGTGGTCCAGGCGGTGATCACCGGGAGCCGGGCCAGGTCGGTGGCCAGCTCCGTGGCGAACAGGCGGAGCTCGCGGCGGATCGCGAGCCGAACCGAGAGCACGGCGCTGTACTGCTCCCGGGCGATGAAGCGGTACTGGCCGGGATGGGCGTGGATGTGGGCCACCAGCACGGCCACGGACCCCTTGATCATGTCCTCTGCGGCGGTGACGTCGTCGCGGGCGTCGGCCATGAGCTCGCGCAGGGTGGCGAAGGCCTCCTCGACGAGGACCAGGCCCAGGTCGTCGGTGCTGGCGAAGTGGCGGTAGAACGCCGCAGGTGCCAGCCCGGCGGCGCGCGTGACCTCGCGGATGCCGAGGTTGTCGAGGCTGCGGTCCTCGAGCAGCTCGAGCGCGGCATCGAGCAGGCGCCGCCGGGTGCGGCTCTTGTCCACCCGGCGGGGCACGGCGTCGTCGGGCTCGTGCCCGGACGCCGGCACGTCTCGGCCGCGGCTGGCGGACGAGCGGCGAGAGCTGCTCGAACGAGACGAACGGGTCACCCCCACACCGTAGACGACTGTTCACGCATGTGACGGGTGCCTCTTGTCGACGCCGAATCAGATCCGTAGGGTTGTGAACACTTGTTCACCAGCTACGCAGGCGGATCCGCCCGGTGCCCCCCACCCTCTCCCCCACCCGTCCGAGCCGGCTCGTGCGCCGAGCGCTGACCAGTCGCCTCGTCGACGTGCTGGCCGCTCCGCACGGCATCGACCGGTACCTCGAGCTGGTCGACCCTCTGTGGACGGTCCACGAGACCCGCGCCCGGGTGGTGGAGGTCATCCACCAGACCGACCGCACGGTCACGCTCACCCTGCGCCCGAACGCCACCTGGGACGGGTTCCGCCCCGGCCAGCACGTGGTGGTGGGCGTGGCGATCGACGGCACCGTCCACCAGCGCTGCTTCAGCCTGGCCGGTTCGCCGCACCGAGCCGACGGCACCCTCGAGCTCACCGTCAAGGCCAACCCCGACGGTCGGGTCAGCCGCCACCTGGTGGAGCACGCCGGTGTCGGTACGGTCCTCCGCCTGTCGGCGGCCCGGGGGGACTTCACCCTGCCCGATCCCGGCGACCGGACCGGGCACCTCGTGTTCGTCAGCGGGGGCAGCGGCATCACCCCGGTGCTGTCGATGCTGCGCGCCCTGGTCGACGAGGGCCACGAGGGTCCCGTGACCTTCGTCCACTACGCCGACCGGCTCGGCGACCTCTGCTACCTCGACGAGCTCCGGCAACTCACCGACGCCTTGCCCCACGGCCGGCTCCTGCTCGGCCTCACCGGTGACCGCTCGGCCACGGACCTGGCGGGCTTCTTCGACGCCGGCCACCTGGCCGAGATCACCGACGACCCCGCCTCCTGCCAGGTCTTCCTCTGCGGCCCGGCCCCGCTGATGGCAGCGGTGGAACAGGCCTTCAGCGACCTCGGCCTGGCCGACCGGATCCGCCTGGAGCGCTTCGGCCTCCCGCCGCTCGAGCCCTCGCTCGATGACGGCGGGTCTGTGGTCGGCTTCGAGCGGTCCGGCCTCCGGACCCCGGCGGTCGGCACCGTGCTCGAGACGGCCGAAGCCGCCGGCCTCAGCCCGGCGTTCGGGTGCCGTCGGGGCATCTGCGCGACCTGCACCACCACCAAGACCTCGGGCGTGGTGCGCAACGCCCTCACCGGCGCCCGGTCCCAGGGCGACGCCGAACCGATCCGGCTGTGCGTGTCGGTCCCCGCCGGCGAGGTCGTCGTCGACCTCTGACCGCGGCCCAGCCCGCCTCCTCCACCACCTGTCCCCCACCTCCCAGGAGCCCCTCCGTGCCCAACCCGATCGACCACCTGACCGCCGAGCAGATCGACGCCCTCGGGGCCGAGCTCGACGACCTGCGCGCCCGGACCGTGGCCGACCTCGGCGAGCGTGACCGCGCCCACCTGGCCCGGGTGGTGCGCGCCCAGCGCGGCCTCGAGGTGGCCGGCCGGGCCCTGCTGTTCGCCGGGTTCCTGCCGCCGGCCTGGATCGCCGGGGCCGCCGCCCTCTCCCTGTCGAAGATCCTC
>CAZIVZ010000444.1:0-3077 GCA_964542495.1 uncultured Aquihabitans sp. | reverse complement strand
AGTAGGCCTTGGCCGCTTCGGCCTGCACCATGGCCAGCTCCACGTGGCCGAGGCCCATGCCGCCCCACTCCACGGGCATGTGCGGCAGCCAGATGCCCGCTTCCTGGGCCTTGGTGCGCATCCCGATCAGCTTGACGAGGTACTCGGCCCGGTCCTCGATGTGGTCGGGATCGGTGAGCTCGGCCTCGGTGGGCTTGATCACGTCGTCCACGAACGAGCGCACACGCAGCCGCAGGTCTTCGAGCTCGGGGGAGAGGGTGAAGTCGATGGCCATCCCCGGAGCCTAATGCGACCGCATTAGTCCCGCTCGTTCCGGGGCACGGACCGCCCTCCCACCTCAAGGTGCGCGTGCCGAAGGCCGCCCGAGGACATCGAGCGCGCACGCCTCGGGGTCGGGTGTGGTTCACTGCGGCCATGCGCGACCCCGGATCGTCCACCTCCCGTCGGCATCGATCGCGGCTCGCGATCCCCGTCGTCGCCGTCTTGGCCCTCGGCGCGGCGGCGTTGGCGGGAGCAGCCCCGGCGGGCAGCGAGGGGGTGGCTGCGCCCTCGGCGTCCACCACGGTCCGCGGGCCGGTGGGGCACCAGGGGCGGTGGCTCACCGACTCCGACGGTCGGGTGCTCATGCTCACCGGCGTGAACCTGGTGGCCAAGGGGGCTCTGACGCCCGACGGTCGGGGCTTCGGCGCCGACGACGCCGACTTCCTCGTGGCCAACGGGTTCGAGGCCGTGCGCCTCGGCCTGTCGCCCGACGCGTTCATGCCCACGCCGGGCCAGGTCGACCCGGCCTACCTGGCCAGCTACGCCCAGACCGTGAAGACCCTGACCGACCGGGGGCTGCTCGTCCTGGTGGACCTCCACCAGGACGGCTGGGGGCCGGCGGTGTGCGGCAACGGTTTCCCGGCGTGGATGACCATCACGCACGGCGCCGAGAACACCTGCACCGGCTTCCCGCTCTACTACGTCACCAACCCGGCCATCCAGGCCGCGTTCCAGAGCTTCTGGGACAACGAACCGGCGCCCGACGGCGTGGGGCTCCAGGACCACGTGGCCACCATGTTCGGGGCGCTGGCTGGTGCGGTGGGCGACGACGACGGTGTGCTCGGCTACGACATCTTGAACGAGCCGTGGCCCGGCACCACCTGGCAACCCTGCGCCTTCGACCCCGCCGGGTGCCCCGACCTCGACGCCAGCGGCCTCGACGAACTGCACGCCAGGGTGACCACCGCCGTCCGCGCCGAGGACCCGGACCACCTGGTGTTCGGCGAGCCCTACGTGCTGTTCAACTTCGGCGGCGCCGGCACCAGCATCGCCCGCCCCGGCGGCGACCTTGCATCGGGGCTGTCGTTCCACATCTACACCACCGAGCCCAGCCTCGAGCCGAACGTGGTGGCCAACGCCGTCGCGTGGTCGGACCGCACCGGCGGCGCCCTGCTCACCACCGAGTTCGGAGCCACCAACGACCCCGCGGTGATCGAGCGGCAGATCGGCGTGGTGGAGGAGGGCCTCGTCCCGTGGATGTGGTGGTCCTACGACGAGAACGTGGTGCACGACATCCGCCAGCCCCCCGTCGGCTCGAACGTCAACGCGCCGGTGCTGGGCGCGCTCGTCCGTCCCCACCTGGTGGCCGTGGCCGGCACGCCCACCGCGCAAGACTTCGATCGGGCCGGCCGCGTGCTGCGGGCCTCGTGGAGTACGACCGCCCCCGGCGGGACGGGCGGCCTGGCGGGCAGCCGTGACACGCTGATCCGGGTCCCCCTGCTGACCTACGGCAACGGCTACGCGGTCGACGTCGCCGGCGGCTCGGTGGTGTCTGCCCCTGGTGCCACCGAGCTCGTGATCCGCAGCGATCGGGGGGTGCGAGCGGTGTCGGTGGTCGTGCGCCCGGCCGATCCGACGACCTCCACGTCCACCTCCTCCACCTCGACCAGCTCGACCTCCACCAGCTCCACCTCCTCGACCTCCACGTCGACGTCGACGTCGACGTCGACCACCCAGCCCGGCGGCCTCGTGGGCCGCCGAGCGGGCTGAGCCTGCGTCAGCTGTCGCCGGTCCCGGCCGACGTCAGGTGCGGCTCGCGGCGCTGAGCACGGCGCGCAGCGAGGCGGTGATGATGTTGGGGTGGGTGCCGATGCCCCAGCGGGTGAGGCCGTCGGCGCCCTTGGTCTCCACGTAGGCCACGGCGGTGGCATCGGCGCCGGCGCCGAGCGAGTGCTCGTGGTAGTCGACCACGTCGATCTCGATGCCGAGCCCGTCGGCCAGGGCGTGGACGAAGGCGGCGATCGGCCCGTTGCCCGAACCGGAGATGGTGGCCGGCTCACCGTCGACCAGGAGCTGGGCGGTGACCTGGGCGTTGCCCTCGGCGTCGGTGGCCAGCTCGTTGGCGCGCAGCTCGAGGCGGGGCGCCTCGGGCAGGTAGGTGGCCTCGAAGGCGTCCCACATGGCTGCGGGGCTGATCTCGGTGCCGCTGTCCTCGGCGATGGTCTGGATCGTCTTGGAGAACTCGATCTGGAGGCGGCGGGGGAGGGCGAAGCCGTGCTCCACCTCCATGATGTAGGCCACGCCGCCCTTGCCCGACTGGCTGTTCACCCGGATCACGGCCTCGTAGGTGCGGCCGACGTGGGCGGGGTCGATCGGCAGGTAGGGCACGCCCCAGGTGGCGTAGTCGCGCCCCCGGCCGGCGGCCTCGGCGTCGGCGTGGAGGGCGGCGAAGCCCTTCTTGATGGCGTCCTGGTGCGAGCCGGAGAAGGCGGTGTAGACGAGGTCGCCGCCGTAGGGGTGGCGCTCGTGCACGGGCAGCTGGTTGCAGTACTCGACCGTGCGCCGGATCTCGTCGATGTCGGACAGGTCGACCTCGGGGTCGATGCCCTGGGAGAACAGGTTGAGCCCGAGCGTGACGAGGTCGACGTTGCCGGTGCGCTCCCCGTTGCCGAACAGGGTGCCCTCGATCCGGTCCGCGCCGGCGAGGTAGCCGAGCTCGGCCGCGGCCACGGCCGTGCCGCGGTCGTTGTGCGGGTGCAGCGAGAGCACGACCGCGTCGCGGTACGCCAGGTGCCGCGACATCCACTCGATCTGGT
>CAZIVZ010000443.1:0-3119 GCA_964542495.1 uncultured Aquihabitans sp. | reverse complement strand
TCTACGGCATGAACTTCGACCACATGCCCGAGCTGCGCTGGCGCTACGGCTACTTCGTGGTGGTGGCGCTGATCACGGCGGCCTGCGTGGCCCTGCATCGCATGTTCCGGCGCAACGGCTGGCTCTGATCCGACGTCGGGCGGGGTCGCCCGGGTCACCCAGCAGCGGTGTCGGCCGACACCGCAGCTACCACGTCGGCGAATCGGCGGACCTGGTCCGGGTCGCTGTCGGCGGGCACCAGGATCACCTCGTCACAGCCGGTTGCGGCGAGGTCGACGAGGAACCGGTGCAGCGCATCGTCGGTGTGGAGCGGCATCCGCTCGGTGAGCCAGGCGGCCACACCGGTCCCGAACACGTCGAGGTAGCGCCGGGCGAAGGCGTGGAGCGTGGTCTGGGCACCGGGGCCGAGCGCGGCGAAGGCGCCGGTGACGAGCCGGGGTCGCTCGGTGCGGCCCGCCGCCTCCCAGGCCTGCTGGGCCAGGCCGAACGTGGCGGCCGCTTCGGCCGGGTCGGCCGCCAGGGTGAACCCGGTGAGGCCCCGGGCCCAGCGAGCAGCCCGGGCGAGCGACTTGGGGCCGGTGCCGCTGCACAGCAAGGGCGGCCCGCCGGGCTGGACCGGGACCGGGCCCACGGTGGCGCCGTCGGCCACGGTGCCCCCCGCCCACAAGCGCTGGAGCTCGCCGACGGTCGCGTCGAGCCGGTCGAAGCGGTGGCGCAGGTCCGAGCCGAGCACCACGTAGTCCTGTTCCCGGCCGCCCACGCCCACGGCCACGTCCACGCGGCCGCCCGAGAGCACGTCGATCGAGGCCAGCTCCTTGGCCAGGAGGGCAGGGGCGTGCCACGGGGCCACCACGACGTTGAACCCGATGCGGACGCGGGAGGTGAGCGCGGCGGCCGCGGTGCAGAGCGTGAACCCGTCGAGGTTGTCGAAGGCGATCCGCTCGCCGGCCGATATCGACGAGAACGGGCCGTCGTCGACGGCCCGGCACCAGCGTCGGATGCGGTCCCGGTCCAGGTCCGGGGTCATCTGCGGGAAGGCGAGGCCGACGTCCATCCGGAGAGGTTCGCGCGCCGCCTGGCGCACGGGACCAGCTCACCGAGCCCCGGCGATTCCCGAACCACACGCGCGAGATCGACCGGAACGTCGCTCCCGCACACCACATTCGCTCAGGGGTGGCCGTCTCCCCACCAGGCGGGAGGCTCGTCGCGCTCTTGCAGCACCTGTTCGATGGCCTCCACCAGCGACGATCGGGTGACGGGCGGGTGCACGACCGTGGCCCGGGACGGGGGAGTCGCGACGTCGTCGCCTTGCCGGGGCCGGGGGCGCTCCACCACCACGCCGGGGGGTCGGCGCACCGACGCCACGGCCTCGGCGATGCGGGGCCCTTCCACGGGGTCGCGCAGCAGGTTCACGACCACGTCGGCGCCGTCGACCAGCCCGCAGTGTCCGTGCGCCACCAGGTCGCACTGGCCCGCATCGGGGCCGGCGCAGGTCCTCACCGCGTAGCCCTCGCGCTCGATGACGGAGGCGATGATCTCGGGCGAGTCGGTGTGCTGGCACTCCACCAGGATCCGGACGCGGCCCTCGGTCTCCGGTCCCCAGGGCGGATGTGGCTTGCGTGTTCCCATGGCGACCTCCGCAGGTCAGAGCCGACGGCCCGAGAGCAGGTCCATCGAGAGCCGGACGTAGCGCTGGTCCACCCGGTGCCACCACGGGGCGAGCGGGAGGCCCTTGGCGTCCTCGAGCTCCTCGGGTTCGGTGATCTCCCGGAGGCGACCGGTGACCAGCACGCTCCAGCCGCCGTGGCCCAGCGTGTCGATGTCGTCCACCTCGAGGCAGGCCACATCGCCGGCGGCGGCCGCCGACAGCTTGAGGCCGGGGCCGGTGCGGAACACGATCGAGTCGCCGTCGACCACGAAGTTGACCGGCAGGATCACCGGGAGCGAATCAGCCGAGAGCCCGAGGCGCGCCACCGAGGCCTGGACGAGCAGTTCGCGGCACTCGTGCTCGGCGAGGACCTCGAGCTCGCCAGGGATGTGGGATCGACCAGTCACCACCGACCACTCCTCCCGGCCGATCGCAACCCGACCCTGGGACATGCGCTCACCCTGCCAACGGTGGTGCCAGCCCACTAGGGGCTTTGGTCCCAGGGAGATCGGGCCAACGGCCCTACCCTCGATGCCGTCGCACGCCGATGATTGCGCCGTTACCCGTCCCCCTCCAGGAGGCCCCCTGTGAGTGCAAGAAGTCAGACCCTGTTGACCCGCCTCGCGCTGGCCACCTCGATCTTCGCCCTGTTGGTGGCGGCGGTCGTGGCGGTCACCAAGGACGGGGGCTCCAGCTCATCGGGGGACGGCGGGGCCTCCAGCGGCCCGGTGGCCGTGACGCTGACGGAGTTCGCGATCACGCCCAGCACGATCACCGTGCCCAAGGGCGGTTCGCTGGCCTTGAAGAACGACGGCAAGATCGCCCACAACTTCCAGGTCACCGGGACCGACGTGAAGTCCCCCGACATCGAGGGTGGCGCGTCGGAGACCCTCGACCTGTCGTCGCTCGATCCGGGCAGCTACGAGGTCTTCTGCGCCATCCCCGGCCACAAGGACTCGGGCATGACCGGCACCTTGGTGATCAGCGACGGTACCGGGGGTGACGTCGCGAGCGAGACCACCGCCGCCGGCGGATCGTCCACCGGGCACAGCATCGCCGACATCGCCAACCTCGAGGCATCGGACCCGGTGGCCAAGAAGATCAACGCCGAGATGGAGGCGTCGATGGACGCCGGCGTGGCCACGTTCCTGGAGAACGCCAAGAAGTACGCCGCCGGCGAGATCAAGGCCGGCAACCAGAAGATCGAGCCCAAGATCCTCCCCGACGGCACGAAGCGCTTCAACATCACCGCCGCCATCACCGACTGGGAGGTCAGCCCCGGCAACGTGGTGCGGGCCTGGACCTACAACGGCATGGTGCCCGGCCCCTGGATCCGGGTCGAGCCCGGCGACAAGGTCGAGGTGGTCCTCCGCAACGAGCTGCCCATCAGCACCGACATCCACTGGCACGGCATCAGCGTGCCGAACGACCAGGACGGCGTGGCCGGCATCACCCAGGACTACATCCGCCC
>CAZIVZ010000442.1:0-3124 GCA_964542495.1 uncultured Aquihabitans sp. | reverse complement strand
GCGCTCGAACCCGATGGCCCAGCACAGCGCCAGCGCCACCAGCAGGTGCACGGACATCTCGACACGGGGCGACAGCGAAGCCACCACGTCGGCGGAGCCGAGCAACGTCACCACGGCGGGCATGGGGCGACGCTAGCGATGGAACGGTTCAGGGGGCGTACACACCGGTGGCGGTCGTCGTGTTCCCGGCGGTGACCTCGACCTGTTGGCACGGCGGGGTGGTGAGCTCCGGCACCGCACCGAAGCACACGCGGTAGAAGCCCGGGGCCTTGGCCGTCCACATCCCGAAGGCGTTGGCCGCGGCCCCGTCGACGAAGACGTCGGCGTGCACCTCGGGAGAGGTGACCACCCGCAGGAACCCCTTCGGCGAGTAGGTGCCCTCGACCGTGGAGGTGGCACCCGCACCGACCTGGACCACCGTGCAGGTAACTGGTGGCGTCATCGCCTGCCAGCTCCCGAAGCACACCTCGTGGGCGCCGGTGGGCACCTTCAGCCAGTCCAGACCCCAGTTGTTCCGCCACTGGCCGTCCACCGAGATCATGGCGCCGACGGCTGGGCTCGTGGTGGCCCGGAGGAAGCCGAAGGTGCCGGCGGGGCCGGGGGCGGCCGCGTTGGCGCTGAAGGTGCCGGTGACCGTCGACGTGGCCCCGGGGGCGACCACGACCTGCTGGCAGGACGGGGTGTCGAAGCCGGACACGGCACCGAAGCAGACGTCGTGGGACCCGGGGGCCACCTCGGACCACAGGCCGTAGTCGTTGCGGGCCACGCCGTCGACGGTGACCGTGGACGGCACCGCCGGGCTGGTCACCACGCGCAGGTAGCCCTGCGGTGAGTAGGTGCCGCCGATCGTGGTGGTCTGGCCTCCGACGAGGTCGACCGTCTGGCACGGCGGGGCGACGTATCCGGCCACCTCGCCGAAGCACACCTCGTGGGGACCCGCCGGTAGCCCGACCCAGTTCAGCCCCCAGCTATCGCGCGCCGCGCCGTCGACGCTGATCTCGGCTGGCAGCGGCGGCGTGGTGGTCACGCGGAGCTGGCCGGTGGTCACCTCGGCCAGGCCGAAGTCGATGTCGTCGACGGCGGCGCCGGCCGCGACGGTGATCGGTGTCGCATCCGCTTGGTCGGTCACGTCGTCGTAGAACTCGAATCGAAGGGCGGGCGTGGCGAGCGAGATCACCTCGACCACGTAGTCGTCCGCCGGGAGCCCGGTGATCGTGTACTGCCCGTCCTCGGGGTAGCAGTCGACGTACAGCTGGCCGGTCGCGTCCGCCGGGCTCGCGGCCACGCAGGCCTGTTCCACGGCCGCCCCGGTGCTGTCGAGGGTCACCGTGCCGCTGATGGAGCCGCCGGCGGCGAGGCCGAAGTCGATGTCCGTCGTGGTCGAGGCGGCGGTGACGGGGATGACCTGGGCATCTGCGAAGGCCCGGGCGTCGTCGTAGAACTCGTCGACGAAGCCCTCGGTGACCACCTGCACCCGGTAGTCGCCGGGCGGGAGTCCGGTCAGGACGTACCAGCCGTCGTCGCCGGTCTGGGCGGAGTGCACGAAGTCGGAGCCGATGCCGGCGAGCACGGTGGCGCCGACCACCGGAGCCCCGCCGTCGTCCTTGGTCACGCGCCCGGTGATCCAGGCGCCGATCGCCAGCCCGGCATCGATCCCGCTGGTGGTGGCGCCGGCGATCACGGTCACCAGCTGGGCGGCCCCCCACGACGGCTGGTCGTCGTAGTACTCCGACACGTAGCCCTGGCCGGAGAACCCGACGCGGTACTGGCCGGGCGCCAGCCACCGGATGGAGTAGCTGCCATCGGGGCCCCGCACGTAGCCCGTCTCCGAGCTCGTGTCGTTGGAGGCCACGGCGTGCATCGAGGGTGTCGCCATCTGGTCGATGTCGCTCACCAGCTTTCCCTCGATGCGCCCGCCCGCGGCCAACGAGAGGTCGATCCCGCTCACCGATGAGGTCGACACGGTCACCAGGTCGGCCTGATCGAAGTAGGTGGTGTCGTCGTAGTACTCACCGACGAGTTCCTCCGACAGCGGGTAGCCGGCCCAGATGCGGTAGGAGCCGGGCGCGAGGTCCGGCAGCACGTAGGTCCCGTCGGACGCGGTGGACGAGCACTCCGACCAGGTTCCGCCGACGATCAAGCTGAACACGCACACGTCCTTGACCGGACCGCCGTCGGAGTCCCGCCGGATGGTGCCGGTGATCGAGCCGGTCCCAAGGTCGGCTGCTGCGGCCTCGGTCGCGGGCGCCGGCCGCTCGGCATCGGTGGGCGGAGGCGGGGCCTTGCGCTCCTCGGCCCGGGGCGGGCCGCTCGCCGGTTCGGCCCGGTTCGGTCCGGAGCTCGCGGGCGGGATGACCGCGCCTCGTGGTCCGGGGGTCGGATCGGCGGAGACCGCCGGTCCGGGCAGGGTGGCCAGCAAGGCCAGCGCAGCGATCACCGCCCAGCGCCCGCGCCCGCACCGATGCGTCCGCCGTTCTCCCCGCATGGCCCACCTACCCCCCGCGGAGACCCGCTCCCCGCCCTTTCGGCGGAACGTAGCCGGGTGGTCGGAATCGGGCAAGGGCCGTGCCGCCCGGGGCCGTCGCTTCCGCGGGCTCAGATGATCGACGGGACGATGGCCTCGATGACGGCGGGGCCCGGGGTGGCGAGCGCGGCACGGAGCTGGTCGACGAACTCCTCGGCGGTGGTGGCGCGCGTGGCGGGGACGCCGCAGCCCTGGGCGATGGACGCGAAGTCCATGGTGGGCCTGGTGAGGTCGAGCATCTCCTTGGCCTTGGGCCCGCCCTCGGTGGCGCCCACGCGGTTGAGCTCCATGTTGAGCACGGCGTAGCTGGCGTTGTTGAACAGGATCGTGACCACGTCGAGCTGCTCGCGGGCCATGGTCCACCAGCTCTGCACCGTGTACATGGCGGAGCCGTCGGACTCGAGCACGATCACCTTGCGGTCCGGGCAGGCCACCGCGGCGCCCACGGCGGCGGGGAGGCCCTGGCCGATGGCGCCGCCGGTGAGGCAGAGCCAGTCGTGGGCCGGGGCCCCGGCGGTGTGGCCGGCGGCGAACAGGCCCGACGTGTTGCCCTCGTCGGACACGATCGCCCCCTCGGGGGGCAGCGCGCCCAGGGCCTGG
>CAZIVZ010000441.1:0-3127 GCA_964542495.1 uncultured Aquihabitans sp. | reverse complement strand
AGAAGATGTCGTCGAAGTAGATCTCCGACATGTCGCCGCCCCAGTTGGGCATGGGGCGCCGCTCGAAGGCCCGCAGGCTCTTCAGGCGGTTGTTCAGCATCCAGTCGGGCTCGCCCTTCATCCACGACATCTCGTTGACGATGTCGGTGTTCAGGCCTCGCTTGGGCTTGAACACGTAGTCCTCGGCGTCGGACCAGCCGAGCTTGTAGCGGCCCAGATCGAGTTCGGTGGCGGTCATGGGGGATCCCTCGTGGAGACGACGACGGCGGCGGGCGCTGGATCGGCCTGCCGGTGGATTTCTCCTACGGCGATGGTAGCAATTCGGGCACCGGTTCGGCTACGGCCGGCGGCCACCCGCCCGCCCGCCGGGCGCTCCCGGGAAGAGCGGGGCGTGCGGGTACCCGTCGAGCACCAGGCGGGCGAAGCGGTCGCACTCGCGCTCGTGGGGGTAGCCGGAGAGGATGAACGCGTCGATCCCCAGGGCCCGGTAGGCGTCGAGCTTGGCCCGCACCTGGTCGGGGTCGCCCACGATGGCGGCGCCGGCCCCCGAGCGGGCCCGGCCGATCCCGGTCCAGAGGTGGTCCTCCACGTAGCCCTCGTCGTCGGCCGCGTCGCGCAGCTCGCCCTGGCGGGCCACCCCCGCCGAGGCCGTGTCGAGCGAGCGGTTGCGGATCGCCGCGCCGGTGTCGTCGTCGAGCGCCGACACCAGGTGGCGGGCGGCGGCGCGGGCCTCGGCCTCGGTCTCGCGCACGATCACGTGCACGCGGTAGCCGAAGCGGAGGATGCGGCCGTGGGCGGCGGCCCGGGCTCGGAGGTCGTCGACGATCGCCGCCACCGCCGGCAGGGTGTCGGGCCACATGAGGTAGACGTCGGCCTGCTCGGCGGCCACCTCCCGGGCGGCGGGCGAGAGGCCACCGAAGTAGAGCGGCGGGCAACCGGGGGCGTCGTGGGCGATGCGAGGGGCGTCGAGGGCGTGGCCGTGGACCGAGATCGACTCACCGGCCAGGAGCCGCCGCAGGTCGGCCATGGTCTCGGCCGTGCGGCGGTAGCGCGCCTCGGACGCCAGCGACTCGCCGGGCACGTCGCTCGAGATGATGTTGACCAGCAGGCGCCCGCCCAGGATCTGGCGGAGCGTGGCGATCTGGCGGGCGAGCTGGGGCACCACCAACTCCCCCACCCGCACCGCCAGCAGGAGCCGGACCCGCTCGGTGAGCGGCCCGACGGCGGCGGCGAACGCGGTGGCGTCGATGCCGAGGGCGTACCCCGACGGCAGCAGCACGGCGTCGAAGCCGTTGCGGTCGGCGGCGCCCACGATCGCCCGGCAGTGGTCCCAGCTCGACGCCAGGGCAGGGTCGGGCCGGCCGAGCAGCTCGTAGTCGTCGTCGCACAGGGCCCCGAACCACGACACCTCGGGCAGCACCGTCGACATGGCCGCCGACGCTACCGCCACCCGGCCCCCGTTCTGTCGCCCAGCGTGGTCATCCGTGACCCACCTGGGCGACAGAACGCGACCGCAGATTCTGCGCAGATTCTGCAAAGGGTTCTGTCGCCCAGGGTGGTCATCGGTGACCGATGTGGGCGACAGAACCGAGCGGGCTCAGGGCAGGGGGACGCCTTCGGAGGCCTCGATGATGCGGTAGCAGTCGGCGCGGTCGAGGTGCACCGACAGGGCCGCGGCCGACGATCGCAGGCGCTCCACCGACTGGGTGCCGAGGATGGGCACCGGGCGGAACGGGAGCGAGAGCAGGAAGGCCAAGGCGATGGCGGCCCGGTCGACCCGCTCGCGCACGGCCAGGCCGTCGAGCGTGGCCACCAGCTCGGGGGAGATGGTGGCATCGGTGGAGGGACCCGAGCCGGCGAGGCGGCCGCCGGCGAGCGGGCTCCAGGCCAGCACGGCCCGACCCGCGCGCATGGCGAGATCGCCGGTGCCGTCGCGCACCGGGGCGAGCTGGAGGGCCGACAGCTCGGGCTGGGTGGAGGCCAGGGGGGCTCGGAGGTGGGCGACGAGGGCCTCGGTCTGGGCGGGCGTGTGGTTCGACACGCCCACGGCCCGCACCTTGCCGGCGTCGACCAGCGCGTCGAGCGCCCCCGCCACCTCGGCCGGGTGGGCCAGCAGGTCGGGCCGGTGCACCTGGTACAGGTCGATGACGTCGACGCCCAGCCGGCGCAGCGACGCCTCGCACGCCACCTCCAGGTAGCGCGCCGAGCTGTCGTAGGGCACGCCGATGGCGATGCCGCCCTTGGTGGCCAGCACCATGCGGTCGCGCAGCGAGGGGGCCGCGGCCAGGACCGCACCGAGGAGCTCCTCGGACTCGCCGAACCCGCCGCCACCCCACCCGCGGCCGTAGATGTCGGCGGTGTCCACCAGGTCCATGCCCAGGTCGAGCGCGGTCTCCACCAGGGCCTGGCCCTTGGCCACGTCGGTGCCCACGAAGCGCCAGCACCCGAACGCCAGCGGGCCCACGATGAGGTCGGGCCCGAGCGAGCGCCGGGAGGGATCGACGAGCGACGGGAGCTGCGAGGGTTCGGCCACGGCGCGGGAGCGTACCGGCAGGTGCCACCATGCGACCGTGGACGACGAGGTGCGCTACGGGATCATCGGCACGGGGATGATGGGCGTGGAGCACCTGTGGAACCTCCACCACGTCCCCGGCGCCCGGGTCACCGCCATCGCCGACCCGAACGAGCCGAGCCGCGAGTTCGCGGTGGCGGCCGACGAGGGCCGCAGCGGGTTCGAGGTGTTCACCGACCACCGGGACCTGCTGGCGTCGGGCCTGGTGGACGCGGTGGTGGTGGCCACCCCCAACATGACGCACCGCCAGGTGCTGGAAGACGTCCTCCCCACCCCGGTCCACGTGCTGGTGGAGAAGCCGCTGTGCACCACGGTGCCCGACTGCGACGCCGTGCTGGCCGCCGCCGAGGGGCGCGAGGGCATCGTGTGGGTGGGCCTCGAGTACCGGTACATGCCGCCGGTGGCGCGCCTGCTCGACCTGGTGCGCAGCGGCGCCGTCGGGCGGCCGACGATGGTGGCCGTGCGCGAGCACCGCTTCCCGTTCCTGGCCAAGGTGGGCGACTGGAACCGCTTCAACCGCAACACCGGCGGCACCCTGGTGGAGAAGTGCTGCCA
>CAZIVZ010000440.1:0-3128 GCA_964542495.1 uncultured Aquihabitans sp. | reverse complement strand
CGCAACTACCTCTACCTGGCCGAGAAGAACGGTGCCAAGGTCCACCCGGACACCCAGGTCACCGACCTCCAGCCCCTGCCGGGCGGCGGGTGGCGGGTCACCACCGAACGCCCCGGCGCCTGGGTCCGCAAGCGCAGCCGCACCTACACGGCCGAGCGCGTGGTCCTCTCAGCCGGGGTGCTGGGCACGGTCAAGCTCCTGCTGAAGCTGCGCGACGAGGGCCGCCTGCCCGACCTGTCGGACCGGCTGGGCGACGTCGTGCGCACCAACAGCGAGGCGATCGTGGGCGCTTCGTCCCGGCTGCCTCGGCCCGAGCTCACCGAGGGCGTGGCCATCACGTCGTCGATCCATCCCGACGACATCACCCACATCGAGCCCTGCCGGTACCCGCCGGGCTCCAACGCCATGGGGCTGCTCACCACGGTGCTGGTCGACGGGGGCGGCGACCGGTCCCGACGGACCCGGTTCGTGCGTGCCGTCGTCCGTCACCCCGGCCGGTTCGCCCGCTCGCTGTCGGTGAGGCGTTGGTCGGAGCGCTCCATCGTGCTGCTGGTGATGCAGAGCCGGGACAACAGCATCGCCCTGCGCAGGCACCCCAAGCTCAAGACGCTGGTCAGCCGGCCCGGGACGGGGGAGCCGAACCCGACCTACCTGCCCGTGGCGAACGATGCGGCGCGGGCGGTGGCCACCATGCTCGACGGTGACCCGTGGGGTGCGTGGAACGAGACCATCCTCGACGCACCGACCACGGCCCACATCCTCGGCGGGTGCACCATCGGCGACGGCCCCGAGACCGGGGTGCTCGACCCGTACCAGCGCGTCTACGGCTACGCCGGCCTGTCGGTGGCCGACGGTTCGGCGGTGTCGGCCAACCTGGGTGTGAACCCGTCGCTGACCATCACCGCCATGACCGAGCGGGCCATGAGCCTGTGGCCCAACAAGGGTGAGGCCGACCCCCGGCCCCCGCTGGGTGGGCCCTACGAGCGGTTGGCTCCGGTGGCTCCGTCGGCCCCCGCCGTGCCGGCTGGCGCCCCGGCCGAGCTGCGCCTGCGCTGAGGCGGCCCCTGGCCGGCCGGGGCTGCCGAATCAGGTGTCGAGCTGCTGGGCCAGGTAGTTCTCGACGCCGACGGTGGCGATCACGTGCAGCTGGGTCTCGATCCAGTCGGCGTGGCCCTCTTCGTCGACCAACCGGTGCTCGAGGAGCTCGCGGGTGCCGTTGTCGCCCTTGGCCACGGCCAGGGCGACACCGCGGTTGTACCGCTCGATGGCCGCGACCTCGGTGCTGAGCTCGAGCTCGAGCTGCTCGGGCACCGTCTCGCCCACCATCACCGGGTTGTAGCGCTGCAGGTTGGGAACCCCTTCGAGGTAGAGGATCCGGTCGATCAGCTTCTCGGCATCCTCCATCTCCTCGATCGACTCCTTGCGGGCCACCTCGGCGAGCTTGGTGAAGCCCCAGTTCGACCGCATCTTGGCGTGGATGAAGTACTGGTTGATCGCCGTGAGCTCGGCGGTGAGCACCTCGTTGAGCAGCTCGATGATCTCGGGGTCACCCTGCATGTGGGCTCCAGTCGGCGGCAGAGGGGTGGAGGGTCCCACCGTACCCTGGGTGGATCGGCGGTGATCAGGCGGCGACGGTGGTGCGGTTGCGGATCCGGTTGCCCTCGGCCACCAGCGACTCCACCACGTCGATGCAGCCGCCACATCGGGCGCCTGCTTCGCACCGGGCGGCGATGTCGTCGGCGTCGAGCGCGCCAGCTCGGACCTGCTCGCGGATCTCCCGATCGCTCACAGCGGTGCAATGACAGACGACCATCGGGTGTGAAGTCTGCCTAACGATCGTCGTGCTGTCAACGTCCAGCGGGCCCGACCGGCCACGAACCTCACGCGCGAAACCAACAGGAACGTCGCTCCCGCACACCACATTCGCTGAGGTGGGGTTGCGGTCAGGGGGTCAGGTCGGCGTAGGCGGTGTGGAAGGCGGCGGTGAGGGCGTCGGGGTCTCGGAGGGCGTCGGCGAAGGCGAGGATGCCGAACAGGAGCCGGTCGCCGTAGGACCAGAGCATCACGTTGCAGCCGACGCCGTTGCTGGGCGGGCCGTCGCAGTAGAGATCGTCGACCACCGAACCGAGCAGGTGCCACGGCTCGGCCGGCCCACGGATGTTCGACACCAGGATGTTCACGTCGACCGATCCGCGCTCGGCGCGGAGCCGCTCCACCAGGGCCCGGGCGCCCGGGTCGGCCACGAACGGGGGGACGTGCTCCAGCCAGGTGGGCACCAGGTCGACGCCGAGGGTGCCGAGCTGGGCCTTGGCCTCGTTCGCCTGCTCGCTGATGGTGGCGAGTCGGGCGTGCGGGTCGACCACGTCGGTGGCGAGCGATGTGGTGAAGCTCCAGAACCGGTTGCCGGACTGGCGGGTGGGGGCGTCGGCCGCCTCGAACGACACCGGCACGCTGGCCAGCAGCGGGCGGTCCGGCAGGCCGTCGCGCTCGGCCAGGTAGCGACGCAGGGCCCCGGCCACGATGGCCAGCACCACATCGTTGAGGGTGACGCCGGCGCGGTCCTTGATGGCCTTCACCCCGTCGAGCGGGAGGGCCACGCGGGCGTAGGCCCGGCGGACCGTGAAGGCGTCGTTGAGCTCGCACCACGGGGCGTCGCCCTTGAAGTCGGGCACCGCCACCGCCGCCGCCCTGCGCCGGGCGGCCAGGGCGGCCGTGGCCCGACGCGTGCGCCCCACCAGGGCGGGCAGGTGGGGCAGGCTGCGGACGTGGTCGGCCAGGGCGTCGGCCACCAGCCGGCCCCGGCGGGGGAGGCGGGTGGGGGCGAAGGGGGCCACGCCCGGCAGCGGCTCGCGGTCGGCGTCGGAGAAGACGCGGGAGAACGTGGTGAAGGCGGCCACGCCGTCGGCCAGGCAGTGGTGGTACTTCAAGATGAGCGCCTGGCGGTCGTCGGCCAGGCCGTCGACCAGGGTGACCTGCCACAGCGGGTGGCGCCGATCGAGGTGGCGCTCGGCGATGCGGGCGAAGAGGGCGTCGAGCTCGGCGGCGTCGCCCGCACCCTCGAGCACGGCAGAGCGCAGGTGGAAGTCGAGGTCGAACTCCGGGTCGTCGACGCACACGGGGTGGTGGAG
>CAZIVZ010000439.1:0-3135 GCA_964542495.1 uncultured Aquihabitans sp. | reverse complement strand
GTGGCGGAGATTTCGACACCAAGACCAAGAAGGTCGAGCACTTCCTCGCCGAGGGACACAAGGTCAAGGTCACGATCATGTTCCGAGGACGTGAGGTGGCCCACCCAGAGCTCGGCAAGAAGATCTTGGACCGGGTCGCCGAGGAGATCGCCAACACCGGACGGGTGGAGGTGTATCCCAAGCTCGACGGCCCCCGGAACATGATCATGGTGCTGGCACCGGACAAGAAGGCCCAGGCCGCCCACGCGGCCGAGCTCAAGAAGGCCGAAGAGGACGCGGCGGAGGCCGCACGCCGGGCCGAGGCGGGTGCTGCACCAGAGCCCATCGAACCGCCCGAACCCGCGGCCAGCGAGTCCCCGGTCGAGGCGATCGTCGAGCCCGACGCCACCGAGCCCGACCGCGCCGAGCCCGTCGCCGACGCCTGACCGACCCGCCGCCTCCGAGGCGGCGCTCCAGGAGGAACCCCATGCCCAAGATGAAGACCCACCGAGGCGCGGCCAAGCGCTTCAAGACCACCGGTACCGGCAAGCTCCGTCGCCGCCGTGCGTTCCGCAACCACATCCTCGAGAAGAAGCCCTCCACCGTGACCCGGCGCCTCAAGGACGAGGTCGTCGTCGCCCCCGGTGATGCCGCCCGCATCAAGCGGATGCTCGGCAAGTAGCCCCACTCACTCTTCGAAAGGAGCCCTCCAATGGCCAGGGTCAAGCGCGCCGTACATTCCAAGAAGCACCGCCGCGCCACGCTCGAGCGGGCCAAGGGGTACTACGGCAACAAGAGCCGTTCGTACCGTGCCGCAAACGAGCAGGTCATGCACTCGCTGCAGTACGCCTTCCGGGACCGTCGAGCCCGCAAGGGCGAGTTCCGCAAGCTGTGGATCCAGCGCATCAACGCCGCCTGCCGTGAGAACGGCGTGAGCTACAGCCGGTTCATCAACGGGCTCAAGCTGGCCGAGGTGGAGGTGGACCGCAAGGTCCTCGCCGACCTGGCCGTCACCGATGCCGCCGCCTTCGCCGCTCTGGTGAAGGTGGCCACCGACGCCCAGGCCGCCAAGGCCTCCTGAGGGCACCGGCCGCAGCGCGGTCGGTCCCGATCCTCCGTGCGCCCGCTGTCGGCCCGCAACCCTCGCATCACCCGCCTGGCCAAGCTGGCCCGGCGGCGCGAAGAGCGGACCGAACAGCGGGCGTTCGTCGTGGAGGGCCCGGTCCTGGTGGCCGTCGCCCTCGACAGCGGGGCCCAAGTGGTCGACGTCTATGTCGACGAGGAGGCGGTCGAGCGACCGGCGGTGCACGCCATGCTGGCTCGCCTGGCTGCGGTGACCGACCCGTGGGTGGTCCCCGCGGGCACGCTCGACCGGGTGGGCGACGCCGTGTCCTCCCAAGGGCTGGTCGCGGTGGTCCGCCGGGACGACCCGGCCTGGCCCGACCCCGGCGCGACCGATCTGGTGCTGGTGCTGTGCGACGTGGCCGACCCCGGCAACGCCGGCACCCTCGTGCGGGCGGCCGCGGCCGCCGGTGCCGGTGCGGTGGTGCTCGCCGGCGGGGTCGACCCCACCAACCCCAAGGTGGTGCGCGCCTCGGCCGGTGCCGTGTTCGGTGTCGACGTCGTCGTCGCCGAGGTCGGCCCGGCCGAGGTAGCCGCGGTCGAGGTAGCCGCGGTCGAGGCGCTCACCCGGCTCCGGGCCGCCGGCTACCGGATCCTGGCCGCGGTGGTCGACGGGGGCACGCCCCACGACGAGGTCGACCTGGACGGCCCGGTGGCGGTCGTCGTCGGCAACGAGGCTCACGGCCTGCCCGACCGCGTGGTGCAGGCGGCGGACCAGGCGGTCACCATCGCCATGGCGGGCCCCACCGAGTCGCTCAACGTGGCCATGGCCGGCACCGTCATCTGCTTCGAGGCGTTGCGCCAGCGCCGGGCCGGGCGCCGCCTCAGCTCGTGAGGCCCAGGTGCCGGCGGACCCGCTCCGCCGGGTCCTGCCGGTAGAACTCGAAGAGCACGTCGTAGAGATCGGGCTTGTGGCGCTCGAGGTCGATCGGCCGGTCGAAGAACACCTCGGTGGCCACGGCGAAGAACTCGGCCGGGTTCGTGGCCGCGTAGGGATCGAGGAGGTGGCCGGCGTGACCCGAGCGCAGCGACCTCAGCTCGTGGGTGCACACCTCGATCCATCGCCGGCGCGTGTCCTCGTCGGGCAGCGGCGGGGTGCCGTCGACCACGTGGTCCAACATGTCGAGCTTGTGGGCGAACTCGTGCAGGACCACGTCGTGGCCGTGCTCGGGATGGCGGGCGTTTCGCCGGGCGGCGTCCCACGCGATCACCACCGGCCCGCCGTAGGATGCCTCGCCCAGCAGGTCCACGTCGCCCTCGACCACCGTGCCGGGGATCGAACCACCGCTGAGCTGGCGGAAGCGCATGGTGGAGGGGTGGACGATGATCGTGCCCACGTCGTGGTAGGCGTCGAGCCCCGCGTCGAGGCCGAGCACCAACAGCGCGGCCTGGGCGGCGATCACGGTGCGGATCTCGTCGGTCAGCTCGAAGCCGTTGGCGGCCTCCCATCGCTTGGTGGTGACGATCCCCTCGAGCAGGTCGGCCATCCGATCACGCTCGTCGTCGTCGAGGTGCGACCAGTGCGCCACCGCGTCGGCCACGATCTGCTCCCAGCCCTCGGCCAGGGCGGCCCGACGCCTCCGGAACAGTCCCATCGGAGGATGCTCGCGCGCCGGCCCGGGCCGGGCCGGTTCCAAGTGGACGCGAGGGTCCGGGAGACGGCAAGGTTCCCCGCACCATGATCGAGGACATCCGCGCCATCACGGCCGAGGCCACCCGCCGCATCGATGCCACGGCCACCCTCGACGACCTCGCCGTGGTCGACCGCGAGGTGCTGGGGAAGGGCTCGCCGCTCACCGCGTTCAAGCGCCAGATGGGCGGCCTCGACCCCGATGCCCGGCGTGAGGTCGGCGCCGCCCTGAACGACGCCCGATCGGTGCTCGAAGCCGCGATCGGTGCCCGCCGTGACGCCCTGGCCGCCGAGGCCCGACGCCGGCAGGCCGAGGCCGAGCGCCTGGACCTCACCGAGGTCCGCAGCGGGCGCGACGCCGGGCACCTGCACCTGGTCACCCAGGCCATCGAGGAGCTCGAGGA
>CAZIVZ010000438.1:0-3142 GCA_964542495.1 uncultured Aquihabitans sp. | reverse complement strand
TGCAGAGCGAGCTCGAGCAGCTCCAGGGCCGCCAGCAGGTGCTCGACGACCAGACGTCGTTGTCCACCCTGGCCGTCTCGCTGCGGGAGAAGGGCCGGGCACCGGTGGACACCGCACCGCCCGCCGAGCGGACCGGGCTGGACAAGCTCTGGCACGACGTGGGCGATCGCTTCACCGATGGCCTGCGCGCCATCGCCCTCGGGCTGGCCACCCTGGCCCCCTGGCTGCTGTTCGCCCTGGTGTTCCTCCTCCCGGCGCGGGCGCTCTGGCGCCGGTTCGCACCCCCGGTGGCCGAGGCCGAACCGGCCACGTGAGCGCGACACCCGAGCCGGCCCGCGGTCAGGCCGGCGGATCCTCGGGGCCGGCGACGGCGTCGGCTGCGTCCACGATCTCCTCGAGCTCCAGGGGGGTCATGGCCAGGTCGATGGCCGCCCACACCGTGAGCGAGCGCGGGTAGAACGCGATCGGGACCACCACGGCCGTGATCACCCCGACGGCGATGGGCAGCAGGAGCCCGGCGTCGGGATCGGCGCTCCGCCACACGATGAACGCCATGACCAGCAACCAGTGGAGCGTCTCCAGCACCATGAAGTTGATGAACCAGGCCCCGAGGAAGAACCCCGGTTCGCGCAGGTAGCGCACCCCACAGCCGGGGCAGCGATCCACCAGCCGGTAGCGGTGCACCCAGATCCCGTCGCCCCCGCAGCGCGGGCAGCGCCGGGCCAGACCGCGGCGCACGAGGACGGACCATCCGGGGGTTCCGCCAAGCACGTCGTCGACGTCGAAGGACCGGTGCACCGGCTCATCATCGCCGACCCGCGCCGAACTCCCACCTCCCACCCATCCCCTACCGTCGGCGCCGTGCTGCACCCGATCCCCGTCCCCGCCGAGACCGTGCTCGACCACCTGGGACCCGGTGCCGACATCATCGTGCCGCTCGCCAACGGCGAGCCAGGCGCCCTGCTCGACGCCATCGAGGCCGGGGCCGACGGCCTCACCGGCGTGCGCATCCACCAGATGCACGCCCTGCACGACCGCCCCTACCTCCACGGCGCCTTCGGCGACCGGCTGCGCCACGTGTCGTACTTCCTGTCGGAGGTGACCCGCCCGGCGTACTGGGCCGGAACCATCGATCTGGTGCCCAACAACTTCTCCGAGGTGCCGCTGATCCTCCAGCGCCACACCACCTGCACCCTCGTGATCGCCGCCTGCTCCCCACCGGACCGCCACGGGTACTTCAGCCTGGGCACCAACGCCGACTACGTGGCCTCGCTGATCGGGCGGGTGCCGTTCTTCCTCGAAGCCACGCCGCACATGCCGCGCACGCGGGGCGCCAACGTCATCCACCACTCCCAGGTGGTGGGATGGTGCGAGTCGGACCGCCCGCTGGTCGAGATCCCCCGGGCCACGCCCACGGCCCGAGATCGCGTGATCGCCGGGCACGTGGCCGAGCGGATCCCCCACGGCGCCACCATCCAGGTGGGCATCGGCGGCATCGCCGCCGCGGTGCTCGAAGCGCTGGGCGACCACCGCGGCCTGGGCGTCCACACCGAGCTGTTGCACGACGGCATGGTCGACCTGGTGGAGGCGGGCGTGATCACCGGGGTGAACAAGGAGGTTCGGCGCAACCGCATCGTCACCACGTTCTGCCTCGGCAGCCGCCAGCTCTACGACTGGCTCGACGACAACGCGTCGGTGGAGCTGCTCGGGGTCGACTTCGTGAACGATCCCCGGGTGATCGCCCGGATGCACAAGTTCGCCTCGGTCAACGCCACCGCCGAGGTCGACCTGATCGGCCAGTGCAGCTCGGAGACCATCAACGGCCGCTACTGGTCCGGCTCGGGCGGCCAGGCCGACTTCGCCCGCGGTGCCATGTACGCCGACCAGGGCCAGGCCTTCATCGTGACCCCGTCCACCACGCGCGACGGCCGGTCGCGCATCGTGCCGATCCTCACCCCCGGATCGGTGGTGACCACCATCAAGAACACGGTGGACCACGTTGTCACCGAGCACGGGGTGGCCGAGCTCCGGGGCCGGTCGCTCGCGGAGCGGGCCCGGGCCCTGATCGCCGTGGCCGATCCCTCCCACCGCGACGAGCTCCACCGGGCCGCCCGGGTGCAGGGCCTCCTGCACTGACGCCTGTGCCCGACCGGCAGCGGTCAGCGGTCGGCGGTCAGCGGTCAGCGGTCAGCGGCGTCGTCCTCGCGGACCTTCTCCACGACCACGGGCACCTTCGTCACCTCGCGCTCGCGGCCGACGGTCACCAGCTTCGGGTCGACCGGGCCGTCGGTCCCCTCGAGGGTCACCGTGAGCTTCTCGGCGTAGAAGCCCGGGTTGAAGTCGACGCCCGCCACGCGGGGCTCGGCGGGCAGGTCGAACTCGATGGTCTCGCCGTCGATCACCGCGGTCCCCTCCCCTGCGGTGGCCGCCTCGGCCGAGGCGATCTCGTCACCGCTGACGATGGTGCCCTTCACGCCCGCGACGCCCTCGCCGTTGACCACGCGCAGGTGCCAGCCGCCGAAGTCGTTCCAGAGGTAGACGCCGGGCTCGACGTCGGGCCAGGCCTCGGCAGGAGTGCCCCCCAGCCCGTCGGGAGGCCCGCTGACCGATGCCGGCCAGGCCTTCTTGGTCTTCTCCATGGCCACCTGGAAGCCGACGACCCCGGCCGCGACCAGCACGGTCACCAGCACCACCCCACCGACGATCAGCCCCCACCTCGGGCCCGTGCGCGCCACCTCGGCATCCTCGACGTTCCAGGAGTCCGGGAGCTGGGGTGCGTCGGCGGCCATGGGTCCAGCATGGCGCACCGGTCGGGGTACCGTCGGCGCACGCTGACCCGCGACACGAGGAGTCCACATGGACCAGGCACCAGCGGTGATCCACCAGACCATCGCCCAGTGGCACCGCTTCCTGCGCGGCGACCTTCCCGGGGGTCTCGACCACCTGTTGCACGACGACGTGGTCTTCTTCTCGCCGATCGTCTACACGCCCCAGGAGGGCAAGGCGATCACCAAGCTGTACCTGGAGGCCGCCGGCCAGACCCTGCCGGGGGACGAGGCCGCCGACTCCACCGGTGGCGGCGGTTCCGGCGGCGGGTTCCACTACACCAAGCTGGTGCTCGACGGGCACACCGCTGTGCTCG
>CAZIVZ010000437.1:0-3154 GCA_964542495.1 uncultured Aquihabitans sp. | reverse complement strand
GCTCGGTGCTGTCGATCAAGCCCATCATCGACATCTCCAGCGGTTCGGTGGTGGAAGCGGGCAAGGTCCGCACCCGCCGCAAGGCGCTCCTCTGGATGCGCGACAAGGTGTTCGCCGAGCCGCACATCGAGCAGCTGGCGCTGTGCTCGGGCGGTGCGCCCGACGTCGAGGAGCTGGTGGAGCTGATGGCGCCCCGCTACGAGCGCGAGCAGCTCCAGTTCTGGACCATCGGTCCCGTGATCGGCGCCCACGGCGGCCCCGGCGTCATCGGCTTCGCCTGGCACGACGGCCTCTGACCGAGCCGGAGCACGCCGGCTCGACCGGCCGGCCCGACCGGGTTCGTGCCTGGTCAGGGCACTAGCGTCGCTCCGTCGTGGGTCCCTCACCGAGCGCTGGTTCCGGAGCACCCGGCGACGACCTGCGCGGCCGGGTCCTCGCCGGCCGCTACCGCCTGAACGCCCCCATAGCCTCGGGTGGCATGGCCCAGGTCTGGGAGGCCACCGACGACATCCTGGCCCGCCGGGTCGCGATCAAGATCCTCCACCCGCACCTGGCTCGGGACGAGTCGTTCGTCCGTCGCTTTCGCGCCGAAGCCATCGCCGCGGCCCGCCTGGCCCACCCCTCGATCGTGTCGGTCTACGACACGCTGGCCGACGACGGCGTGAACGCCATCGTGATGGAGCTGGTGTCGGGGACCACCATGCGGGCCGACCTCGACCGGCACGGTCCCCTGGCCCTCAACGCGGTGCTGGCCATCGGGACCCAGGTGGCCGACGCCCTCGGTGCCGCCCACGCCGCCGGCCTGGTGCACCGCGACGTGAAGCCGGCCAACATCTTGCTGTCGGGCGACGGCCGCGTGCTGGTGGCCGACTTCGGCATCGCCAAGGCGGCCGAAGGCGCCGACCTGACCAGCGACGGGGGCATGGTGGGCACCGCCAAGTACCTCGCACCGGAGCAGATCGAGGGCGGGCCGATCGACGGCCGCACCGACCTGTACGCGCTCGGCGTGGTGCTCTACGAGGCCCTCACCGGCGAGCCACCCTTTGCCGCCGACACCGACGCCGGCACCGCCCTCGCCCGGCTGCACCGGGACCCCACCCCCGTGCGAGCCCTGCGACCCGACATCCCGCCGGGCGTGGCCGATGTGGTCGCCCGCGCCATGGCGCGGCGGCCCGAGGACCGCTTCCCCGATGCAGCCGCGCTGCGCCGCGCCCTGCTGGCCGCCGGCGCCGACCCCGACCAGGCACCGGCGGCGGCACAGGCCGCGGCGGCCTCGGCCGGCGACCTCCTGCGCCACCCCCCGACCGGCTCGCGCTCGGCGCCGCCCCCTGGCACCGCTCCCGAACCGCCCCCCGGGCCCCTGGCGGCAGCCGTCGAGGCCACCCCCGAGCGGGCCGTTCGCCGTCGCCGCTGGCCGTGGGTGGTGCTCGTCCTGGCGGTCGGTGTGGCCGCGGCGGCGGCCGCGCCCCGGATCATCCCCGACCACGACCCCGGCCGCCCCGTGCCCATCGCCGGCATCGCCGACTTCGACCCGTTCGGCGACGGAGATCGTCACGAGCACCCCGAACTGCTGTCCAACGCCATCGATGGAGACCCCGATACGGCCTGGACCACCGAGAACTACCGGGCCGCAGACCTGGGGGCCAAGGACGGCGTCGGCCTGGTGCTCACCATCGCCGAGCCGGTGACGATCCGCACCGTGGAGCTGACCACGCCCGAGGGCGGGTGGACCGCCGAGGTCTACGTCGCCGAGGGGGACCCCCCGAGCGACCTCGCCGGGTGGGGAGACCCGGCCGCCACCGCCGCCGAGGTCGCCACCGGCACCACCGAGGTGACCGTGGGCGCCCGGCGCGGCAAGGCTGTGCTCATCTGGTTCACCCGACTGATCCCCAACGACGCCGGCACCCACAGCGCGTCGCTGAGCAGCGTGGCGGTCCGGGGCTCGTGACCGCCCCCGATGCTGCCGATGAGCAGCGCCTCGTGGTCGCGGCCCGAGCCGGTGACCGGGCCGCGCTCGAACGCCTCCTGCGCGAGCACCAGCCCCGGATCCACGCCCTGTGTCGGCGCATCACCGGCAACGACGCCGATGCGCTCGACGCCACCCAGGAAGCGCTGATCGCCATCGTGCGGGGCCTCCCCCGCTTCGACGGCCGATCCCGCTTCTCCACCTGGACCTACCGGGTGGCCACCAACGCCAGCCTCGACGAACTCCGTCGTCGCCGACGCCGACCGGCTGTGGGCCTCCCCGAGCAGGCCGGAGCACCGGTTGACGTCCCCGACCTCCGGCCCGGTCCGGCCGATCAGGTGGCCGACCGCCTCGATGTCGACGCGGCGCTGGCAGACCTGCCCGCCGACTTCCGCTCCGCCGTGGTCCTGCGAGACCTCTGCCAGCTCGACTACGCCGAGATCGCCGAGGTGCTGGAGATCCCCGCCGGTACCGTGCGATCGCGGATCGCCCGGGGTCGAGCCCAACTCGCCGACCGACTCGCCGGGAACCAGACCGGCCCGACCCAACGTCCCAACCTCGCACCATGAACGACGCTCCCTCCCCCCTCACCGACGACGACCTCTCCGCCCACCTCGACGGCGAGGGCGGACCAGACGTGGCCGACCGGCTCGCGGCCGACCCCGCGGCCGCCGACCGCCTGAGCGAGCTGCGCGCCGCAGCCGATGCGGTGCGTGCGGTTCCGGTGGTGCCCCTCGAGGCCCACGTCGTGGACGCGCTCGTCACCCGCGCCCTCGCCGCACCGCCGTCGGCCGCCGACGGCCCCGGCGCCGCGGGCGACCCCGCCGGCAGGCCCCTCGCAGGCCGACGGCGCGCGAATCCACAGTGGCTGGTGGCCGCCGTGGTCCTCGTGCTGGCTTCCGCCGGCCTCGCCCTGGTGTGGTCCGGAACGCATGGCGGTGCGGCCGACGACACCGCGTCGAGCGCCGGGTTGACCGAGCGCCAAGCCGATGGGCCGGCTTCCGATGCCACCGAGAGCGCGGGAAGCGCCACGGCGGGAACCGGAGGTGGCGATGCGGCCACCGACGGTGACGGCACGGCCGGGTCCACTGGGCAAGCCGCCAACCTCCCCGACCTCGGCAGCTTCGAGACGAGCGATGCCCTGCGGTCCTCGCTCGCCACTGCCTTCCCCGCCGATGCCGCCGCGGG
>CAZIVZ010000436.1:0-3158 GCA_964542495.1 uncultured Aquihabitans sp. | reverse complement strand
GTGATCCCCGGGCACACGGCGCGCATCGAGGGCTTCGCCGAGGTGGTGCCGGTGCTGGCCGCCCGCCACCGGGTGGTGCTGGCCGACCTGCCGGGCAGCGGCGAGTCCGACAAGCCGGACCGTCGGTACGACCTCCGGCTCTACGAGGACACGCTCGTCGGCCTGCTCGACGAGTTGGGGATCGGTGAGGCGGTGCCCGTGGGCGGCAGCCTCGGGGGCAACCTGGTGCTGCGCCTCGGCCACCGCTTCCCGGAGCGGTTCCGCCGGCTGGTGCTGTGGGCGCCGGGTGGGGCGTGGAAGGCCCGCCCCGCGCTCGCTGCCGTGATCGACCGAGCGTGCGGTCGGCGGCTGTTCTGGCCGAGCGTGCGGATCCAGAGCCGGTTCTGGTACGCCGATGACTTCCCCGGCCGACAGCAGGCGCTCGAGGACACCTTCGCCTACTACCGCCGGGTGGAGGGCCCGGGGTTCGTGCGCATGTACTGGGGCATGGCGGCCGACCAGATCCGCCACTCGCTGTTCGACATCGCCCCGGCCATCACCCAGCCCACGCTGCTGATGTGGGGTGACCAGGACCACGGCGCCGGGATGGGCAAGGGCGTGGCCCGGCTCCACGAGCTGCTCCCCGACAGCCGCCTCCACGTCTTCGCCGGGCGTCGCCACTCGCTCGAGGCCGAGGTGCCCGAGGAGCTGGCCGAGACCATCGTCGACCACCTCGCCTCGACGCGGTAGCCCCGTCGTCGCAGGTGAGGCATGGTGGCACCCACGAGGTCCGACGCCGGGAGGGCGAGATGGGGTGGTTCGCGGTCGATGGCCCGGTGGGTCGGGCGATGAGGAAGATGGCCACCAGTCCCACGTTCCGCAAGGTGGGACCCAAGGTGGTGCCGCCCACCGACCGCGCCCTGCACCGGCTGACGCGCGGGAGGGTGGTCCTGAGCCGGATGCTGGTGCCGAGCCTCGTGCTCACCACCACCGGCCGGAAGTCCGGTCTGGCCCGGGAGACGCCGCTGGCGTGCGTCCCCGACGAGCACGGCGGCTGGTGGGTGGTGGGGTCGAACTTCGGTCGGGAGCAGCACCCGGCCTGGACCGGGAACCTCCTCGCCCACCCCGAGGCGACCGTGTCCTACGCCGCCGAGCTCACGACGGTGCGCGCCGAGCTGCTCGACGACGACGCCAAGGCCGCGGTGTGGCCTCGGCTGGTGGCGGTGTGGCCGGCCTACGACGACTACGTCGAGAGCAGCGGTCGCAACATCCGGGTGTTCCACCTGGTGCCCATGGGCGGCTGACCCGCTGGGACGGGCCCCTCAGAGCTCGATGACGGTGCGGATCCCGGTGGTGGTGCGCAGGTCGTCGAACGCCTGGTTGATGTCCTCGAGCGGGCGACGGGCGGTGACCAGCGCGGCGAGGTCGAGCCGGCCGGACTGGGCCAGGTCGATGAACCGGGGGATGTCGCGCAGCGAGTTGCAGCTCCCGAGCAGGCACCCCATGAGGCGCTTGCCGGCGAAGGCGAACCCGGCGGGCACGGGCATGGTGAGCGGGTCGTCGAGGCCCGGGATGCCCACCATCACCGTGGTGCCCCCCTTGCGGGTGGCGTCGATCCCGGTGTTCACCAGGTCGCTGCGACCGGCGGCGTCGAACGCCCAGTCGACGCCGATGCCCCCCGGTGTGAGGTCGAGCACGGCGAAGGCGACGTCGTCGGCGGCGGGGTCGATCGCGTCGGTGGCGCCGAGGGCCACGGCCCGCTCCCGGCGCTCGGCGACGGGGTCGCTCACGATGATGCGGCTGGCCCCGGCGAGCCGAGCGCCCTGCACCACCGACAGGCCCACGCCGCCGAGGCCCATCACCAGCACGGTGTCGCCCTCCGCCACGCCGGCGGTGTTGAGCACGGCGCCCACGCCGGTCTGCACCGCGCAACCCACCAGGCAGGCCAGCTCGAGGGGGACGTCGTCGGGGATCTTCACCGCGCCGTTCTGGTGGATGACCACCGTCTCGGCGAAGCCGGCCACGGCCATCCCGCGGTAGACGGTCTCGCCCCGGCGGGAGAGGCGGGTGCCGCCGTCGGGGTGGGCGCTGGTGAGGAGGCCGTCGACGTTGGTGCACAGCGTCCACTCGGCGCGCACGCACCACGCGCAGCGCCCGCAGGGCGCGCACGGGGTGAGCACCACGTGGTCGCCCACGGCCAACCCGGTCACGTCGGGGCCGAGCGCCTCGACGACGCCGGCGGCCTCGTGGCCGAGGATGGTCGGGGTGAGGGCGGGCACGAGCCCGTCGGCCAGGGTCAGGTCGCTGTGGCAGACGCCGCAGTGCGAGACCCGCACCGCCACCTCCCCGGCGCGGGGCTCCTCGGCCACCACGTCGTGGTGCACCACCAGCGGTGCTCCGGTCTGCTCCAACACCGCTGCTCGCATCGGTTCGTCCTCGGCTGGTCTCGGGTCGGCGGCTGGGGTGGCCGATCGGCGGCCCACCATGCCACGCCCGGTGCTCCAGATGAGCGTGTCGCCCTTCCCCGGCAGTCGGCCCGTCGAGTCCCCCACCCCAGGAAGGTGCGCGTGCTCGATGCGCTGTGGGCACCTTGAGCACGCACACCTCCCGCTCGGGGGCCGCCGCCGGGCACGTCGGCGTAGAATCTGCGCAGATTCTGCGGCGCACATCTCGCCCGCACCGATCGGTCCGGCTCACGATGGCGGCGGACGACGGGGGCGGAGGCGGGCGAACAGGCTGGGGAGCTCGTGGACGGCGATCGAGCCGTGGCCGTGGGTGCGGCGCTGCGCGGGGTAGATGCCGCGCCGCCCCGAACAGGCGAACGCCACCGCGCAGGCGATCGCCGCGGGCGGGACCACGCCGACCCCGAACAGCTCGAACGCCATCAACGTGCAGGCGATCGGCGTGTTGGCGGCGGACCCGAACACGGCCACGAACCCGAGCGCCGCGCCCACCAGCGGGGGGAGGCCCAGGGCCGGCGCCAGCGCCGCGCCGGTGGTGGCCCCGATCACGAACAGCGGGGTCACCTCGCCGCCGACGAAGCCCGAGCCGAGGCACACCGCCGTGAACGCCAGCTTGAGCAGCGGAACCGAGATCGACACGTGGTCGCCGAGGACGGCCTCGTCGAGCAGCGGGAGCGACAGGCCCAGGTAGTCGCGCCCCACCCGCGCCACGCCCAC
>CAZIVZ010000435.1:1605-3161 GCA_964542495.1 uncultured Aquihabitans sp. | reverse complement strand
TCGTGGGCCTCGTCGATGATGATCGTGTCGTACGCCGACAGGGTGCGGTCCCGCTGGAGCTCGGCCAGCAAGATGCCGTCGGTCATCACCTTGACGAGCGTGGCGTCGCCCACCCGGTCGTTGAACCGCACGGTGTAGCCCACCGTGGTGCCGAGGTCGGTGCCCAGCTCCTCGGCCACCCGCTCGGCGATGGCGCGCGCCGCCACCCGTCGAGGTTGCGTGTGGCCGATCAGCCCGGCCACGCCACGGCCGAGCTCGAGGCAGAGCTTGGGAAGCTGGGTGCTCTTGCCCGACCCCGTCTCGCCGGCCACCACCACCACCTGGTTGGCCTCGATGGCGTCGAGCAGGTCCTGGCGCCGGGCGGTGATCGGCAGCTCGTCGGGGTAGGCGATGGCGGAGGGCCGAGCGGCGGCGCGGGCCGCGACCCGAGCGGCCACTGCCGCGCCGTCGACCGCGGCACGGCGCGATCGACGCCGGCCGTTGCGCCGAGGACGGGAAGGCTCGCGCGCGCTCACGACCGGGTTCGCCGACGCCTCAGCGACGGAGCTCAGCGGCGTCGGGGGTGTCGACGCGGCGCAGGCCGTCGGCCAGGGGCTCGGGGCCCTGAGGCCCCAGGAGGCGATCCACCAGGGCCAGCGGCAGGTGGTCGTGGTCTCGTTCCCACGGGGCGGTGGCCGCGCCGGCGAGCCGCCTGGTGAGGGCCGGCCACATCGGCTCGGGCACCACGCGCCCCACGCCGGCCACGCCCCACACCTCCACGTCAGCCGCCCGGGCCACCGCGGCGGCGGCCCAGCTACCGGGGGCGACCAGGGCGGTGGTGGAACAGGTGGCCTCGACGTCGAGCACCACCAGGTCGCTGTCGGCCACGGCGGCGGCCAGCCCGGCCGCGCTCACGTCGACCGCCTCCACCTGCGCGCGCTCCAGCGCCCGAACGAACCCCGCCCCGTCGCCGTCGACGTCGACCACCCGCACCTCCACGTCGCCCCGCCGGGCGAGGGCGGGGGCCAGGCGCTCGGGCCATCCCACCACCACCACGCGCGCTCCGTCGGGCAGGGCGTGGGCCAGTTCGGCGACGGTGGCGTCGGCCACGTAGGCATCGAGGCAGCGCCACGCCTCGTCGCCGGGGTCCGACGCCACCAGCGTCCGGGCGCAGAGCCACCAGACCGCGCCGTTGGCGGCGTGGCGGTCGATCAGGCGCCGGCACGCGGTGACCAGCGACGCCGGGTCGCCGGAGAACCCCGCCAGCGAGGCCGCCGCCTCGCGCACCACGTCGTCGGCCGGCGCGCCGGTGGCGCGGGCCACGAACCGGAGCCGTTCGATCGGGTGCACCCCCCGACGCTACCCACCCCGTCGCCCACCCCGACCCTGGTTCTCCTTGCACCGGGTGACCCCAAGGGCAACCCCGTGCAAGCGGAACCAGCGACACCACCAGCCGCCGTGGTTCTCCTTGCAGCCGGTGCCCCCAGGGGCAACCCCGTGCAAGGAGAACGAGGGATCAGAGGCCGGGCTTCCAGATCATGTCGACGAGCATGAGCAGCAGGAGCAGGTGGAGGATG
>CAZIVZ010000435.1:0-1505 GCA_964542495.1 uncultured Aquihabitans sp. | reverse complement strand
GCCGGGCTTCCAGATCATGTCGACGAGCATGAGCAGCAGGAGCAGGTGGAGGATGCCGCTCGACATGGCCACGATCTTGTCGGCCGATTCGTCGCCGGCGGCCGACCGCTTCTCGGCCGGGATCATCATCCCGAACAGCACGCCGATCATGATGAACCACAGCAGCATGGCCACCGAGATCCACGACTGGCTGAACTCCCACACCTTGTCGGACATGCCGATGAGCCCGAACCCGAAGAAGCCCGACAGCACCAGCGCGGGGCCGTGGACCTTGGTGCTGTTGCCGGCGGCCAGCGCCCCGATGGCCGGCCCCACGGGCTTCTGCTGCTTCTTGAGGTTCACCGAGACCACGGGCCAGACGAACCCCGGCGCGAACGCGACGATCACGCTCAGGATGTGCAGCAGGAAGAAGAGCTTGTAGCCGAACGAGTCCATGGTTTCCTCCGGGTCGCTTGCGGCCGAAACCTAGCCCGTCGACCCACCCCTCCCCGCCGCTCCCGGATGCACGACCGCCCGAGGCCACCAACTAGCTTCGGGCCCGTGGTGACCCTGGTGAAAGACGACGTCAACCTCACCGCCCTGGGCGGCGAGACCCGGACCATCGAGGAGTGGCTGACCACCTTCCAGCTCCTCACCGTGGTCCTCGACCCGTACACGAACGAGAGCGCGTGGCTCCTGCCCACCGCCGGGCGGATCCTCGAGCACTTCCGAGGCGCCGACTGCCGGGTGGCGTTCACGGTCACGGCCGACGAGCGAGACACCCGCCGCTACCTCGGACCGTGGGCCGACCAGTTCCTGGTGTTCACCGACCCCGGTCGCAGCTTCGTGGAGGCCGCCGAGCTCGAGCACCTGCCCGCGCTGGTGTACGTCCGCCAGGACCTCGCCGTCGTGGGCAAGGCCGAGGGCTGGCAGCCCGCCGAGTGGGAGCACGTGGGCGCCCTCGTCGGCAAGGTCAACTCCTGGAGCCACCCCCAGCTCCCCAAGTCCGGCGACCCCGGGCCGTTCGCCGGCTCCCCCGCCCGAGGCTGAGCACCGGCGCCTGGCCGGCTGCGGTCAGCCCGCCGAGCTGATCCCACCTCGGGTCAGCGCCAGCACGTCGAAGGCGGCGTCGATCTCCTCGGCGGTGAGCTCCCCCGTCGCCTCCACCAGCTCCCGGATGGGCCGGCCGGTCCGTGCGCTCTCGGCGATCAGCGCCGCGGTGCGCTCGTAGCCGAGGTACGGGTTGAGCGACGTGGCGATGGCCGGCGACGCCTCGGCGTTGGCCCGGCAGCGGTCGACGTCGGCCTCGATGCCGGCCACGCAGCGGTCGGCGAAGAGCACCGACACCCGCGAAAGCAGGTCGATCGACTCCAGCACGTTGCGGCCGATGACGGGTAGGTAGGTGTTGAGCTCGAAGCTTCCCTGGCTGCCGGCGAAGGCCACCGCGGCGTCGTTGCCCATCACCTGGGCGGCCACCTGGGTGACCGCCTCGCACAGCACCGGGTTCACCTTGCCGGGCATGATCG
>CAZIVZ010000434.1:0-3182 GCA_964542495.1 uncultured Aquihabitans sp. | reverse complement strand
GGGGACGTAGCTCAGTTGGCAGAGCGCCGCCTTTGCAAGGCGGATGTCGTCGGTTCGATTCCGATCGTCTCCACTCCGTTGTCGAAATCACAACACTCCGGGCCACGCATCTCCGAAGTCCCAGGGCGCTACGCGGGAAGGTCAGGTTGCTCGAGCAGACGAGCGACCGCGGCGGTGAGGGGAGGGAGGTCCACATCGATGGTGGCGGCGACGATTCTGTGATCGGTGTCGAAGTACCGGTGCGCGAGGTGGTCGCGCATGCCGGCGATCGCCCTCCAGTGGATGTCCGGCTCGGTGTCGAGCAGTCGGGGGTCAATGTCCTTCACCGCCTCGCCGATCTCGATCAGGCGCACTCGCACCGCGTCGTAGACGAGACCGTCGTCCAGGCCCCCGCGGCGGAGGTGGGCGTCGATGGCAGCGCAGGCGGAATCAATGTCCTCGAGTCGCTGGCGGTCCCGCCTCACAGCGGGATCGCCTCGGCGAGCACGTCGTTGAGCACCGCAGGCTTCAAGCCCGATGAGGGAACCACATCGACCTTGGCTCCGAGCAGGTCCGCCATCGCTTGTTGGAGGCGGATGAGGGGCACGAGCCCGACGCCCGCGTCCAGGTCGACGAGCAGGTCGATGTCGCTCGCTTCGGTGTTGTCGCCACGGGCGACGCTGCCGAACACCCTCAGGTTTCGCGCGCCGAGTTGTGATGCGGTGTCGATCATCGGTCGTCGGTGCCGCCTCAGCCGTCGCCCTACGGGCGTGTCAGGCAGCCCTCGCACCGTGTTCCCCTGGGGAGCGAGTTCGACGACGAGTTCGTGACCTGATGCGGCGATCAGCTTCCGCAGCATCTCGAACCCCGGTTCGCGGTGGCCCCCCTCGTACGCGCAGACGACCGGTTGGGAAACACCTGCGCGGCGCGCCAGTTCGGCCTGCGACATCCCCGCCTTCAGCCGGGCATCCCGAATGATGGTGGCGGCAGCGGAGGACACGGGATGAGGGTATAGCGGATCGTCTATGGGATCAACCCCGCGGGTCGAGTCCAACCAGCAGATTGGGGTTTGAATAGCGTCCGATCAGCTCCACTCCGTTGTCGGAATTACAACATCTAACCTGGTCAGGGGCGCTCTCGGCCGCTTGGCGCTCCCCCAAGCTGATGAGGCGTATTCGAACCGTCGCCTGGGCGGGCCCCTCGTCCCTCCTTCAATCCCGGTAAGGCGGGCGGTGCCCCCCAAACGGGGCGGCAGGCTCTCGTGCTCCGTACGGCGCCGTTGACAGCGCGGCAGCAAGAAGTACAGAGTAAGAACATGGCTTCCGTGCACGCGACCATCGCCCATCACCCGTATGACCTCACCCGGGAGCGAGTGGAGGCAGCGATGCGCGGCGTGGCACCGGAATCGATCCAGGCCCACTACGCAATCGTCGGCGGTCGGCGCTATCCGCCCAAACAGGTCATCGCCTCAGTCACCGGGCTCGACCGGAGCGCGTTCATCAGCACGCAGGCGCGACGGATCCTCGAGCGGCTGGGTTTCACTGTCGGTCGAGTTGGGACTGCCCCTCGGACAGGAGGCTCGACCGACGGAGTCGAGTCCTCATCGGACGAGCGCCTGGCCCGCGAAGCCGACATGCTGCGTCCCTACGTCGGGCAGTTCGTGGCCGTAGATCCCGAATGGACTGAGGTGGTTGCATCCGGACCCGACCCCAGGGCGGTCTCGCGGGCGCTCCAGGCGATCGGGCGCGTGGGTGTGATCTTCCAGGTTCCGCTCGACGCGTCGCAGGACGTGGGTGGCTTCGCCTGGTGATCGTCCCCTTCCGTGGCTTGCCCGGACCACGAGGATTCGTCCCGCGACCCGTCGTCGATGTGGTGGCCGCTCACGAGACGTCCACGCACCTCATTGCTCTGTGCGACACAGGTGCTCTCCACAACCGCTTTGCCGCCTGGGTGGCCGACGACATCGGTCTTGACATTCGCGACATCGAGTCCGAGGCGATCGGCGTGGGTGGTCAACATCTCCTGGCTCGTACGGTCATGGTCTCATTGCGCGTCGGAGAGGTCGAGTGGGAGGCCCCGGTGAGCTTCTGCGAGCCCTGGCCGTGGAGCTATCAGCTCCTCGGACAGGAGGGCTTCTTCCGCTGGTTTGAGGTCGTCGTCCGCGCCGCCGACCGAGAACTGGAGCTCACCCAGATCACCGACTGACACGGCCTGACCGAGGGTGGTCACCGGATGGGAGATGTTGTGAAACCGTCCGATCAGCGACGGGCGCGGCCGAAGTAGCCCGTGACCTCCGGACTCTCGTCGAAGATGCGAAGGTCGGCCCGCCAGGTGAAGTGGTCCCGATGGTCTCGTCCGAGAGGAGCGTCGAAGTCGAGCACCCACTCCCGCATCTGTAGGTAGTCACATATGAAGTAGTGCGCGGGGCGCCCACCCCGTGAAGGGATCGCGAAGGCGTACCAATGGAAGGTCGAGCACGAGTTCCTTGGCTTCCCCCACCCGCACGGGCGCAGGCTACGTCCCGTGTCGCCACCGTGCTCGGGTCCTTCCCGGGTCCCGGTCCCGAGGCCTGAGGCCGATGCACCTGCAACTCGCCTCAGCGACGAGAGCTCCCGTTGTCGTGGCCGTGCGCCACCCAGAACTTGTCAACATGTGTTGACGTTCCCGGACAACGCCGGTAACGTCGAGGCCGGTGGACATCGAGGCGAGCGCCCGCAACCAGGGTGTCACCGAGAACGACATACTCCACGCACTTCGCAACCACTGGCGAGCCGTCGAGAGCGACGACTCGGCCGTCACGATGTACGTGGGCCCATCGACCACCGCCGCGCCACTTGAGGTCGGTGTCGTCACAGACGAGGAGGGACAGCTGTGATCCACGCGATGCCTGCACGACCCAAGTTCCTGAGCGGATGGTGGGCGCCATGAGCAAGACCCGAGCCGAACGAGCAGCCGCGCTCGAGGCGTGGGCCGACACAGTCGAACCCGCTGATCTCCGCAGCGCAGACACGGCTGCACTGCGCCTGATCGCCGAGCTTGCACAGCAGCGCGACCGCGTCGATGCGGAGCTGAGGAAGACGGTTGAGGTGGCCCGAGCCGCTCATCGGTCGTGGTCGGAGATCGGCGCCATGCTGGGCGTGTCGAAGCAGGCGGAACCTGTCAAGGGGTTTGAGACACGGGGTCATGCGGATTGGATGAGTGCT
>CAZIVZ010000433.1:0-3184 GCA_964542495.1 uncultured Aquihabitans sp. | reverse complement strand
ACTCGAGCTTGTCCATCTCGCCCCGCCGGGTCTGGCAGAGGTCCATGATCGTGCCCGTGTAGTCCGACGGCGTGAGGATGGTCACGTCGAACCACGGCTCCTGGATGTGGTCGATCTCCGACGCCGGCGGCATCTCGGAGGGGTTGTCCACCTCGACGATCGTGCCATCGGTCTTGCCCACCAGGTACGCCACGCTCGGGGCGGTGGCGATCAGGCTCAGGTCGAACTCGCGCTCGAGGCGCTCGCGCACGATCTCCATGTGGAGCAGGCCGAGGAACCCGCAACGGAACCCGAACCCGAGCGCACCGGAGGTCTCGGGCTCGAAGGTTACGGACGCGTCGCTCAGGCGCATCTTGTCGAGGGCCTCGCGCAGGTCGGGGAACTGGTCGCCGTCGATCGGGTATATCCCGCAGAACACCATGGGCTTGGGGTCGCGGTAGCCGTCGAGCGGCTCGGGGGCGGGGTTGCGGGCGGTGGTGACGGTCTCGCCGGAACGGGCCTCGGCCACGTCCTTGATCCCCGCGATGAGGTAGCCGGTCTCGCCGGGACCGAGCTCGGCCACGGGGGTCGGCACCGGGTTGCGCACGCCCACCTCGTCGGCCTCGTACACCGCGCCCGCCTGCATGAACCGCAGCTTCTCGCCGGTGCGCAGCATCCCGTTCATGACCCGGACCGAGGACACGACGCCGCGGTACTGGTCGAAGTGGGAGTCGAAGATCAGCGCCTGGAGCGGGGCGTCGGGGTCGCCGGTGGGCGCTGGGATGCGCTCGATCACGGCGTCGAGGAGCTCTGGCACGCCCTCGCCGGTCTTGGCGCTGATGCGCAGGATCTCCTCCGCGGGGATGCCGAGGATGTTCTCGATCTCGGCGGCGTACAGGTCGGGGTCGGCGGCCGGCAGGTCGATCTTGTTGAGGCAGGCGACGATCTCGAGGTCGTTCTCGAGGGCCAGGTAGCAGTTGGCCAGCGTCTGCGCCTCGATGCCCTGGGCGGCGTCGACCAGCAGGATCACGCCCTCGCACGCGGCGAGCGAGCGGCTGACCTCGTAGCCGAAGTCGACGTGCCCGGGCGTGTCGATCAGGTTGAGGACGTGGCCCTTGTAGTCGAGGCGGACCGACTGGAGCTTGATCGTGATGCCCCGCTCACGCTCGATGTCCATGGAGTCGAGGTACTGGGCCCGCATGTCCCGGGCGCTGACCGCGCCGGTGACCTCGAGGATGCGGTCGCTCAGGGTGGTCTTGCCGTGGTCGATGTGGGCGATGACGCTCAGCGAGCGGATCTTGGAGCGGTCCATGCGGCCTCGGGATCGGGGCGCCGACGGGCGCCGAGGTGAGCCACGACGCTACCAAGGGGCTGCCGCCGCTCCCCCACCCGGCCGCCCGCACGTCCCGGTGTGACAGCCGGGGGCTCGGACCACTAGGTTTCAACAGCTTTCTTTCGAACCTCATGGAGCACGACCCCGTGGCCAACATCAAGAGCCAGATCAAGCGCAACCGCCAGAACGAGAAGCGCCGCATCGCCAACAAGGCCGTGCGCTCCGAGCTGCGCACCCGCGTCAAGAGCGCCCTCGCCGCAGCCGAGACCGGGGCCGAGAACGCCGACGCCGCTGCCGCCACCGCCATGAAGCGGATCGACAAGGCCGCCAACAAGGGCGTCATCCACAAGAACGCCGCCGCCCGGCGCAAGTCCCGCCTGGCCAAGCGCCTCAACGCCAGCGCCGCCGCCCAGGCCTGACGCACCACCCTTGATCGCCGCCCCGAGCGGCACCGGCCCGAAGCCCGTCGCCCGAGCGGCGGGCTCGTTCCGTTTTCAGCGGCTGCTGCTGAGGCGGGTGAGACGGGCCACGAGGACCTCCATCACCAGCTCGCCGGGCCAGGCTCGAGCACCCCGGAGGTCGACATCTGCGGTGGCGAGCAGGTCGACGGCGCGGCGGACACCGCTGCCTCCCAGCTTGCGGCCCTGGATCATGGCCTTCTTGGCCGGGAAGGTCGAGCCCTTCAGGCCCAGCAGCTCGGCCGCCTCCTTCTCGCCCCGGATGCCCGCCCCGTCGAGTCGCAGCATGCGGGTGTAGTGGCTCTGGAGGGTGGCCATGATGGCGAGGGGATGGCGGTCGCCCGAGCCCATCATGCGCTGGAGCTTGTCGAGGGCCAGGGCCACGTCGCCGCTGTCGATGGCATCGGTGAGCTCCCAGGGCGGCACCCCGCCCGAGGGGCCCAGGTACGGCTCCACGTCGTCGAGCCCGAGCCGGGAGCCGGGCGTGAACGCGCCCTTGAGCCGTTCGATCACGCCGACGAGCGAACCGGCGTCCTCGCCGAGGGTGTCGGTGATCTGCTGGCGGGCCCGTGAGTCCACCTCCAGGCCGGCCTCCTGGAGCTGATCCGCCACCCACGCGGCGAGCCCCCGGCCCGACGGCGCATCGGTGTCGACGATCTCGCCGCCCGCCGCGGTGACCGCCTTGGTGAGCGTGGGCGGGATGCGCGGCGAGCGGGCCGAGGGCTCGCTGGAGCGCTCCCACACCAGCACGAGGGTGGTGCTGGGCAGCGGGTCGGTGAGGTAGCCGATCAGCCCGGCGATCTCCTCGCCCTTGGAGAACTTGCCGAGGTGCCGCACCACCACGATGCGTCGATCGGTGAGGAACGGCGGTGTCTGGGCGGCGTCGACGGCGGCACCGAGGTCCACCACGTCCATGTCGAACTCGTCGACGAGCAGGGTGCGGTCGTCGGTTCCCACCAAGGTGTCGACGAGCTTGGTCACCGCCTCGCCTCGCAGCACGTCGTCGCCACCCTTCACGAGGTGCACCGGGACGGTCACGGCCGCCCCACCTCGGTCGGCCCCGCCTCGGCCCGTGCCGCCTCGGTGGCCTCGTGTACCGCACGCACCCGGGCGAAACGCTGCGGGTCGGCGCCGCGGAAGGTCCGCACGCCGGCCACCAACAGGCTCATGAGGGTACCGATCTCCCATCCGGCGGCCTCGTCGGTGGCGGCGAGCAGCGGCGGGAACGACACCCCCGCCAGCAGCCCGAGCTGGCCGAGCTGGGCGACGTCGAGGGCGCGCAGGGGCGCGGTGTGGGGTGCCACCGGCACCTCCACCACCACCCGACCGGGCGTGGCGCCGGCACCGAGGAGCTCGAGCCCCGCGGCCCCGGCGCGCTCGGCCGAGCCGCTGACCACCACGACCACCCCGGAGG
>CAZIVZ010000432.1:0-3204 GCA_964542495.1 uncultured Aquihabitans sp. | reverse complement strand
AGTCGGCCCAGTTCGGCATCGCCGAGGTGCGGCGCGGGCTGTTCCCCCTCAGCGGTTCCACCGTCCGGCTCCAGCGCCAGATCGCCTTCACCAACGCCGCCGACCTCCTGCTCACCGGACGGTTGATCTCCGCCGCCGAGGCCAAGGAGATCGGGCTGATCGGCCACGTCGTCCCCGACGGCGAGGCCCTCGCCAAGGCCCGTGAGCTCGCCGACCAGATCGCCGCCAACGGGCCCCTCGCCGTGCGGGCGGTGCTCCAGTCGATGCGCGAGACGGCCGCCATGACCGAGGCCGAGGGCCTCGCCCGCGAGCTCGAGATCGGCGAGCCGATCATCTTCGGCACCAACGACGCCAAGGAGGGCCCGCGGGCTTTCAAGGAGAAGCGGGCGCCCAACTTCACCGGTACCTGATCGCGGTCAGGGGCCGAGCGGATGGGTCGGTCGTCGTCGCTGCCAGGTTCGGTGGACCTCGGCTGGCGCCTCGGTCTACCCATGCCGTGCTTGCTGGGTCGGCTCGCCTATCGGCTCGCCTCCTCAGGGCTTGATCGACAGGCTCAGGGCGAAGTCGCCCTGAGCGTCGGTCCACCAGTGGGTGAGGGCGAGACCGGCGGCGCCGAGCTCGGCCTCCACCCCGTCACGCCGGAACTTGGCGCTGACCTCGGTGCGGATGGTCTCCCCGGCCTCGAACGTGCGGGCCACGCCGAGCGTCGGCACCTCGATGCGCTGGGGACCGCTCGCGGCCAGGTGCATCTCGATCCACTCCTCGGACTCGTTCCAGCGGGCCTCGTGCTCCCACCCGTCGAGCGCCACATCGGCGCCGAGCCGCCGGGCCAGCACGGACAGGACGTTCCGGTTGAACTCGGCGGTCACGCCGGCGGCGTCGTCGTAGGCGGCCACCAGTCGCCCGGGGTCCTTCACCAGGTCGGTCCCGAGCAACAGCGAGTCGCCGCTCCGCAGCGACCCGGCGAGGTCGCCGAGGAAGCGCGCCCGCGCCGCCGGCTCGAAGTTGCCGAGGGTCCCGCCGAGGAACGCCACCATCCGGCGGCCTCCGGCCGGAATCTCGGGGAGGTGGTGGTCGAAGTCGCCCACCACACCGTGGACGGCTAGGCCCGGGTGGCGCTCGGCGATCGCGTGCGCCGCCCACCGGAGGATCCCCTCGGACACGTCGAAGGGCACGAAGCGACGGAGCCGGCCGGTGGCCTCGAAGGCGTCGAGCAGCAGCCGGGTCTTGTCCGACGTGCCCGAACCGAGCTCGACCAGGGTGTCGGCGCCGGACACGGCGGCGATGGTGCCCGCCTCGCGCTCGAGGATCTCCCGCTCGCGCCGGGTGGGGTAGTACTCGTCCAGGCGGGTGATCTGGTCGAACAGCTCACTGCCGCGATCGTCGTAGAACCACTTGGGCGGGAGCGTGGCCGGCGAGGCGGTGAGCCCCGCGACCACGTCGGCCCGGAGGGCTCGGGCCAGGTCGTCGGCGCCGAGGTGGACATCGATCTGCGGCGCCCGCACCGACGGCGAGGCCGCCGGCGCGTTCGTGACCTCCGGCGCGGTCGCCGCGGCCCGGCCCACCGGCCCGGTGGTGTGGGACGACTCGAGGTCGCCGGCCAGGCGGACGGTGCTGAACGCCCACCGCGCCGAGGCCGGGAAGAAGTTCCGGTACGTGGGGCGGGTGTGGCCCGGCGGGGTGACGGCGGCGCCGCCACGCAAGGTGAGCTGGTTGCACATGAACTTGCCGTTGTACTCACCGATGGCGCCGGGCGCGGGCCGGAAGCCGGGGTAGGCGCTGTACGCGCTGGCGGTCCACTCCCACCCGTCGCCGAAGAGCTGACGCAGCCCGCCGCGGGCGGTGGCTTCGGCCGGACGGGGGTGCAGCGCACCGGCACCGAGGTCGTTGGGCGCGTCGCCGGCACCGGCGCGCGTCGCCGCCGCCTCCCACTCGGCCTCGGTGGCCAGTCGGGTCCCGGACCAGCGCGCGAAGGCATCGGCCTCGAAGTAGCTCACGTGCACCACGGGCGTGGCGTCGAGGACCGGGCGGGAGCCACCCAGGGTGAAGATGCTCCAACCGTCGCCGTCTCGGTCCCAGTAGAGCGGGGCCTCCCACCGTCGGGCCTGCACCGTGGCCCAGCCCTCGGACAGCCACAGCTCGGGCCGCTGGTAGCCGCCGTCGTCGATGAAGGCGAGCCACTCGCCCTCGGTGGCGAGCCGGTCGGCCAGCCGGAACGGCCGCAGCAGCACATCGTGGCGCGGCTGCTCGTTGTCGAACGCGAACCCATCCGGGCCGCAGCCCACCGCCTCGATGCCCACGTCGGGGAGCTCGACCCACCGAAGCGGCTCGGTGGGGGGACCCGAGACCGGCGCGGTGCCCAGCCGGTACGCCGGGCGCATCGGGTTGCACGAGAACACGTGCTTGATGTCCATGAGCAGCAGCTCCTGGTGCTGCTGCTCGTGGTGGGTGCCCAGTTCGAGCAGCGGCAGCAGGGTCCCCAACAGCGCGTCGTCGGCCTGGTCCAGGAGCTCGTCGAGCGACCGGTCGACGGCGGTGCGGTACTCCGCCACCTCCTCGCAGGTGGGCCGCGAGATCAAGCCCCGCTGGGGGCGGGGGTGCCGGTCTCCCACCGCCTCGTAGTACGAGTTGAACAGGTAGTCGTAAGCGGGGTGGACGGGGCGGTAGCCCGGCAGGTGCGGCCCGAGCACGAAGGTCTCGAAGAACCAGGTGGTGTGGGCGCGGTGCCACTTGGTGGGGCTGACGTCGTCCATCGACTGCACCACCTGGTCCTCGGGTGCCAGCGGCGCGGCGAGGGACTCGGTGAGGCGGCGGGTGGCACGGAGGCGGTCGGCCACGCCGTCGGCCGTGCGCGTCTCGGTGGGCATGGCGGATCCTCCCCGCGAGCTGGCAGGTGCCATGACCGTACCCAGCAACTCGCCGGAGGAGACCGGAAAGGCCGACGACGGTCGACCTTTCCGGTCGGCCTCTCAGGCGAGCGAGGCGGTGAGGGTGATCTCCACCGCAGCCAGGGCCTTGGAGATCGGGCAGGCCTTGGCGGTGGCGGCGGCGAGCTCCTGGAAGTCGGCGTCGTCGATCCCGCCGACGGTGGCGGTGGCGACGAGGTCGATCCGGGTGATCCCGAAGCCGGTGTCACCCTTCTCCAGGAGCACCTTGGCCGACGTGGTCACCGACTGCGGTTCGTGGCCGGCCTTGGCCAGCTCG
>CAZIVZ010000431.1:0-3204 GCA_964542495.1 uncultured Aquihabitans sp. | reverse complement strand
TGGTGGTCGATCCCGAGACGGTGGGCGCGGAGCACGCCACGCTGGTGCACGACCTGCCCGGCGATTCCCCCCGACTCACAGCTGGCTCGCTCGGCGTCGTGCGGGTGTACGTCAACGGTGTGGTTGCGGTGGCCGACGGCGTCGCCACCGGTGAACTGCCCGGCACCGTGCTCCGCAGCGGGCGCGACACCGAGACCGTACTCACGAGCTGACGCGGGCTCACCGAAGCCGGGGTGGCCCCGCCAGCCGGGCTGATCGAGGTCGAGCCAGGGGTCGACGAGCGGAGGCTCCTGGCCCCGGAACCAGCGGGTGGTGGTGTCGTCATCGGCGATGGCGTAGACGGCCCGCTTGATTCGCTGCAGGCGGCCCAGGCGCACCTCGTAACCCATGGAGTCGGCGAGCCGCTTCGTGGGCCAGGGGCTGTCGATCTCGTAGCCGTAGTGGTGGATCCAGGTGTGGATCTGGCGCAGCGTGAGCGGGCCGTGCTGGCGGAGGATCGAGCGCGCGAGCGCGCGGAGCGCGCGGCCTGCCACGCCGCGGGCGTCAGGTTGTGCTGGTGGGACCGGTGACTCGTCGGTCGCAGGGGGGCGGCGGCCCTTGTGGCGGGGGTCGACCGGCCAGAGCTGTTCTCGGAACTCGTCGAGACGCTGGAGGGCGTCGAGGCGATCTCGGGTGAGGCGGTCGATCTGGCCGTCGATCTCGGTGAGGCGGGCGAGGTCTTGGTCTCGTTGGACCTGGAGGTCGAGGCGCTGTGCGGGGTGGAGGCGTGACCAGCGCCGGCTGTGCACCAGGCCCCGGCCGGCGGGGACGGGCTTCGGTGTCGGTGGACCGGGGGGCGGTTCGGAGTCGTCTGGGTGATCTGGGCGGGAACGGTCGTCCATGGTGGACCTCGGAGGCGGTTCTGGGCCGGAGCGGGCGCCGCGTGGGGCTGCCGAGTCGAGCCGCCATGACGGGACGCGTGTGGCTCGCCGCGCCAGTATCCCGGCACCCACTGACAGCGACCCGCACATGGACCCGCACATGGACCGAGAGACGTCGGCGAGGAATCTGCGCAGATTCCTCGCCGACGTGTCCCAGCCTGGGGGTGGATGGGGGGGCGGTAGCCTCGGCGGCCGGGGCACACCCGCCCTCCGCCGCCGATGCCGGGAGACGATCGCGTGCTGGACTTCCCCGACCTCTACATCGACGGTGCTTGGGTCCCCTCCACGGGCCCGGACACCATCGACGTCGTCAACGCCTCCACCGAACAGGTGATGGGCCGCATCCCCGCCGGCACGGCCGACGACGTGGACCACGCCGTCGCCGCGGCCGCCAAGGCCCTCCCCGCCTGGTCGGCTGTCGCCCCCACCGAGCGCGCCGCCTTCGTCCAGGCCATCGCCGACGGCCTGGGCGCCCGCCAGGACGAGATCGCCTCGGTGATCACCGGCGAGGTCGGCATGCCCGCCTTCCTGTCCAAGGCGATCCAGGCCGGGCTCCCCCAGACCATCGCCGCCAGCTATCCCGCGATCGTGGAGGAGTTCGCCTGGGAGGAGCAGCTCGGGAACTCGCTGGTGATCCACGAGCCCATCGGCGTGGTGGGCGCCATCACCCCGTGGAACTACCCGCTGCACCAGATCGTGGCCAAGGTGGCCCCCGCCCTGGCGGCGGGATGCACCATCGTGCTCAAGCCCAGCGAGGTGGCTCCCCTCAACGCCTTCCTCCTAGCCGAGATCATCGACGGCACCGGGCTGCCGAACGGCGTGTTCAACCTCGTGTCGGGCACCGGGCCGGTGGTGGGCGAGGCCCTCGCCGCCCACCCCGACGTCGACATGATCAGCTTCACCGGCTCCACCCGGGCCGGTGCCCGGGTGACCGAACTGGCGGCCCCCACGGTCAAGCGCGTGGCCCTTGAGCTCGGCGGCAAGTCGGCCAACATCCTGCTCGACGACCTCGATGGCGAGACCCTCGACAAGGCGGTCCGCTCCGCCGTGAGCAGCGCCTACTTGAACTCCGGCCAGACCTGCACGGCCTTCACCCGCCTGCTCGTGCCAGCAGCCCGCCACGACGACATCGTCGACCGGGTTCGAGCCGAGGTGGAGAGCACCTACACCCTGGGTGACCCCGCCGAGGGCGCTGGTCGCCTGGGCCCGCTGGTCTCCGATGTGCAGCGCAGCCGCGTGCGCGCCTACATCGAGCATGGCATCGCCGACGGCGCCACCCTCGTCACCGGGGGCCCGGACCAACCCGACGACCTGCCGGTCGGGTACTACGTCAAGCCCACCGTCTTCGCCGACGTCCGCAACGACATGACCATCGCCCAGGAGGAGATCTTCGGGCCCGTCCTGTCGGTGATCCCTTACCGAGACGTCGACGATGCCGTCGCCATCGCCAACGACACGGTGTACGGCCTCTCCGGTGGCGTCTGGGCCGCCGACACCGACGAGGCCATCGCCGTCGCCCGCCGGATCCGTACCGGCCAGCTCGAGATCAACGGGGGACGCTTCAACCCGCTCGCTCCGTTCGGTGGCTACAAGCGCTCCGGCAACGGACGCGAGCTCGGCCGCTACGGCCTGGAGGAGTTCCTCCAGACCAAGTCGCTCCAGCTCTAGCCGTCAGCGTTCGTCGCGAGACTCCCAGGCATCGATCACCGGCCACCAGGCCAGTCGCTCGACCACCTCGTAGCCCCACGCCTCGTGACCAGCTCCGGTCACCACCCGCACCCTGCGGAACCCCGTCTCCACCTCGTCGAGCACCGGCAGCAGCATCGCCGCCGAGCTCGCGTCCACCTCCACCACCCAGCCCGGGATCGAGCCGACGCCCTCGACGGCTTCGAGGGGCTCGACGTCCAGCGGGAGGTGGAACCGGGCCGCGGGCCATCCCTCGCCCGTGTCGTACAAGCGCCCGGCCACGGTGTCGGGCCGGCTCGCGACCGCCACCTCCCGGAGCAGGCCCCACCGCAACCGCCCCGGCATGAGGGTTCCGTAGACGAACATCGACGTGGGCACCTCCCCGAGTCTGGCAGCCCGCAGCACCCTCGCCGTAGGGTTCGACGCACCGGCCCCGTGCCCCGCCCTTCCCCTTCGAGGAGACCCCACGATGTCCACTGAGCCCGTTCGCGTCGCTGTCACCGGAGCTGCCGGTCAGATCGGGTACAGCCTGCTGTTCCGCATCGCCAGCGGTGCCCTGCTCGGTCCCGACCCGCCCGTGATCCTCCAACTCCTGGAG
>CAZIVZ010000430.1:0-3206 GCA_964542495.1 uncultured Aquihabitans sp. | reverse complement strand
GCTCGGTGTCGACGATGAGGTCGGCCTCGGTGACCTCGAGGCAGAGGCGGTTGGGGGCCACCCCGTTTCGGCCCAGCACCTCGGCCACGAAGTCGACCAGATCGGCGTCGGTGAGCTGGCGGGCCGAGAGGTTGGCCGCCACCTCCAGCTCGGGCCAGCGGGCCGCCGCCGCGCCCGCCTGCTCGATCACCCACCGGCCGAGCGGGAGGATCAGGCCGGTGTCGGTGGCCACCGGCACGAAGGCGCCGGGCTGCACCATCCCCACGCCGGGACGCTGCCAGCGCAACAGGGCTTCGACGCCGGTCATGCGCCCGTCTCGCAGGCGGATCACCGGCTGGTAGTGGAGCAGCATCTCGTCGGACCGGATCGCGTCGCGAAGGGCGTTCTCCACCTCCAGCCGAACGATGGCCCGATCCCGCAGGCCGGCATGGAAGACCGAGGTGCGGTTCCGGCCGAGCTGCTTGGCCTCGTACATGGCGAGGTCGGCATCTTGGAGCACCGCCGTGGGCTCACGCTCGCCCTGCACCGCCACCACGCCGATGCTGGCCGACACCACGACCCGGCCGCCCGGGAGATCGATGGGCTCCACGAGCGCGGCGGTGAGCCGGTCGGCCACGCGCACCACGGCCTCGGGGCTGTCGAGGTCGGGGCACAGGACCACGAACTCGTCGCCACCAACCCGGGCCACCAGGTCGGCCGGCCGCAGGGCCCGCTGGAAGCGGGCGGTCACCTCACGCAGCAGCTTGTCCCCCGCCTCGTGGCCGAGGCTGTCGTTGATGAGCTTGAAGCGATCGAGGTCCACGAACAGCAGGCCGCCGCGACCGTCGGGCGACGAGAACTGCTCGCGCAGGCGGGCGAGCAGGAGGCGACGGTTGGGCAGACCCGTGAGCTCGTCGTGGAGGGCGCCATGGGTGAGCTGCGCCTGGAGTCCGTGCCGCTCCACGGCGATGGTGGCGAGGTCGGCCACGAGCACCAGCACGTCGAGGTCCTCGGGGCCCAGCGGACCGCGAGAAGCGCGCAGCAGCGACACCCGACCGAGCACGTGGTTGTCGTCGCTGCCGAGGTCGGTGGCCCACGCCCGGTGGTAGCGACCACCCGACGCGGCCCGGAGCACGGAGTCCCAGCCCTCGTCGAACCGGTAGACACCACCGGCCGACGCCGGCGGCAGCGCCACCGGCGGGCGGACGATGCCGGTGCGCTTCAAGATGTCGACCAGGTCCGGATCCACGTCCTCCGCTTCGCACGGGTACTCGCCGCTCGGGTCGAAGTACCCGATGACGAGGTCGCCGTCGACCAGGCGCTCGGCGGCGAGGCGGCCCAGCGAGCGCAGGGTCTCGGCCACCGGCGCGCCACGAGCGATGCGCTCGAGCAGCGCCGTCCGATCCTCGGGCATCGCCTCCCGGCTGGTCACGTCGCGACAGGTGGCCACCAGCAGGCCGATGCCGGGCTGGGCGAGCGCGTTGAACACCGAGAGCTCGATCTCGCGCGTGCGCCCGTCGGCCCCGACCACCGAGACCGTGATCGGAGGGTTCACACCCGGGCGGGCCAGCAGCTCGGCGAGCGGGCCGTGGAGGAGGTCACGGTCGACCTCCTCGGCGAGGAGGTCGACCGCCGAGGTCCCGACCAGGTCGTGGCCCTCCCACCCGATGGCGGCGAGGGTGGACGGGCTCACCCAGCGAACGGTGCCGTCGGCCGCCACGAGGACGATCGGGTCCGGGAGCGCGCCGAGCAGGGCCAGGGCGTCGATCCCCGGCGGCGGGTTCACGGCCGGCCGACGACCTCGGCCGCGGCATCGGCGGCCCGTGCCGCGATGGCGTCGACCACCGCCTCGTCGTGGGCCAGGCCCGGGAACAGGATCTCGTAGGCACCGGGCGCGAAGGCCACGCCGCGCGCCAGCAGGGCGTGGAAGAGGGCGGCGTAGGTGGCCTCGTCGGTGCGGCGGGCGCCCTCGAAGTCGGTGGGGGCCTCGGCACCCACGAACAGCCCCACGAGCGGCCCCACGCGCGGCGTGCAGATCGTGAGCCCGGCGCCGGTGACGGCGGACTGGAGGCCGTCGGCGAGGCGAGCGGCGGAGGCCTCCAGCGCCTCGTAGGCACCGTCGTCGAGCAGCGACAGCGCCGCCAGCCCGGCCGCGGTGGCAAGCGGGTTCCCCGACAGGGTGCCCGCTTGGTACACGGGCCCGAGCGGGGCCAGCAGGTCCATGACGTCGGCCCGGCCACCGAAGGCGCCCACGTTGAGGCCGCCGCCGATCACCTTGCCGAAGCAGGTGAGGTCCGGTCGGATCCCGAAGCGGGCCTGGGCGCCGCCGCGGGCCACGCGGAACCCGGTGATCACCTCGTCGAACACGAGGAGGGCGCCCACGCGGTCGCACTCGGCGCGCAGGCCCTCGAGGAAGCCTGGTGCCGGTGCGACCAGACCCATGTTGGCGGCCACGGGCTCGACGATCACGCACGCCACGTCGGCGTCGAGCACAGGCACGACGTTGTAGGGCTCGACGATGGTCTCGGCCACCGCGGTGGGCGGCACCCCCGCCGAGCCCGGCACCCCACCGTGGGCGTGCCCGTCGAGGTGAGCCACTCCCGAACCCGACTCCGCGAGCAGCGCGTCGCCGTGCCCGTGGTAGTTGCCGGCGAACTTCACGACCTTGGACCGCCCGGTGGCGCCGCGGGCCAGGCGGAGTGCGGTCATGGTGGCCTCGGTGCCGCTCGACACCATCCGCACCTTCTCGCACGAGGGCACCCGTTCGGCCACCGCCTCGGCCAGCAGCACCTCGCGCTCGGTGGGGGCGCCGTAGCTGGTGCCGTCGCCCGCCGCGACCCGCACCGCCTCGATCACCTTGGGGTGGGCGTGGCCGGCGATGATCGCCCCATAGCTCTGCACCAGGTCGAGGTACTCGGTGCCCTCCGCGTCCCACACGCGCGGCCCGGCTGCCCGCGCCACGAAGTAGGGCGTGCCACCCACCGAGCGGAACGCCCGGACCGGCGAGTTCACCCCGCCGGGGATCACCCGCTGGGCGCGCTCGAACAGCTCGGCGTTGGTGGTCACGAGGCTCCTCGGGCTGGTGGGACGGTGGATCGCCCTGGGAGCGTACGTCGTGACCACCGATGCCGCGGTCGCCGCGCGCCCCGGGTCAGAGCGCGGCGGCCACCTCTTTGGCCAGGTAGGTGAGGATCAGGTCGGCACCGGCCCGCTTGATGGCCGTGAGG
>CAZIVZ010000429.1:0-3219 GCA_964542495.1 uncultured Aquihabitans sp. | reverse complement strand
TGGACCTCGGGCGCCCACTACTCCGACATCGGCGAGATCATCTGCCGCACCGACCCCGACCTGCCCAAGCACAAGGGCCTCACGGGGTTCGTGGTCGACATGCACGCACCCGGCGTCACCGTCCGCCCGCTGCGCCAGATGACCGGCGGCGCCGCCTTCAACGAGGTGTTCTTCGACGAGGTGCGCGTGCCCGACCACCACCGGCTGGGCGACGTCAACATGGGCTGGACGGTGGCGCTCACCACGCTCATGAACGAGCGGGCCTCGATCGGTGGTGGGGGCGGCGGTGGCGGCCTGGGGCTGGCCAGCGCCTCCCGGCTCATCGAGATGATGCGGCACTTCGGCGTGGCCGACCAGCCCGTGCTGCGCGACGAGCTGGCCAGGCTCTACACCGGCTACCAGGTGGCCAAGTTCACCAACATGCGGGCGGCGGCCAACCTCAAGGCCGGTGGCGTGCCCGGACCCGAGCTGTCGATCGGCAAGCTCGCCCTCACCGCCAACCTCACCGCCACCGCCGAGTTCGTGGCCAAGGTGCTCGGCCCGCGCGTGCAGGCCGACACCGGCGAGTGGGGCACGTGGGCCTGGTCCACGTTCATCTGCGGCACGCCGGGCATGCGCATCGCCGGCGGCTCCGACGAGACGCTGCGCAACATCATCGGCGAGCGCGTGCTCGGCCTCCCGAAGGAGCCCGGCATCGACTCCAAGAGCCCCTTCAAGGACATCCTCAAGGGCTGATCGCCCGAGCACGGCTTCCCGTCGCGGAATCGGTCCGCACCGGACGGGTTCCGCGACGAGAACCCGGGCCGGGTCCGACCGGGTCCGGGCCGGGTCAGTCGAACAGGGAGGGTGGGGCGTCGGGGTCCGGTCGGAGGTAGCGCCGGGCGCCGGTCCAGGGGATGTCGTCCATGAACGCCCAGCTCCGGCGGTGGATTGCCGACGGCCCCAGCCCCCGGAGCGCCTGCTGGTGGCGGGGACACGGGTAGCCCTTGTTCCACGCGAAGTCGTAGGCGGGGAAGTGCTCGTCCTCCAGCCGCATCATCCGATCCCGGGTGACCTTGGCGAGGATCGACGCGGCCGAGATCGAGAGGCAGGTTGCGTCGCCCTTCAGGGTCATGCGGGTGATCCCACCGCCGACGAAGTCCCCCTTGCCGTCGCTCAGCACGCGGTCCGGCGTGAGCCCGAGGCCCTCGAGCGCCCGGCGGGCGGCCAGGCGCTGCGCCTCGGACATGCCCAGCTCGTCGCATTCCTGCGCCGAGGCGTGGCCGACCGACCAGGCCCGGCACCACTCGGCGATGCGGTCGAAGAGCGCTTCGCGCTCGCGCTCGGTGAGGGCCTTGGAGTCGCGGACCTTGTTGACCCGGCGGTCGGTGGGCAGCACCACGGCCCCGATCGTGAGCGGACCGGCCCACGATCCGCGGCCCACCTCGTCGACGCCCACCACCACGTCGTGGCCCTCGGCCCACAGCTCACGCTCGGCCGACAGGCCGGGTGCCCGGCGCTTGAGCGCCTTGCGCAGCGGGGGTGCGGTGCCGGAACCCATCGGGTGGAAGCTATCGGCCGCTGGCAGGCTGGGACCATGAGCGGCCACGTGCACAGCTACCGGACCCACCTCACCTGGGCCGGCACCACCGCGGTGGGCTACGACCGCTACCGGCGCGACCACGAGGTCCGTACGCCCTCGGTCGACATCGGCCTCGACCTCTCGGGCGACGTGGCCTTCCGAGGCGACCCGAGCCGCTGGAACCCCGAGCAGCTGCTGGTGGCCGCGGCCTCGTCGTGCCAGCTGCTCAGCTTCCTGGCGGTGTGCGCTCGGGCCCGCATCGACGTGGTGGCCTACGCCGACGACGCCCACGGGGTGATGCCCACCGACGATCCGCCGCTGCGGCTCACCCGCATCGAGCTGCACCCGGTGGTCACCCTGGCCGACACCGAACGCGAGCGCCCCTCACCCGAGCGGCTGGCCCACCTCACCGAGGTGGCGCACCGCGAGTGCTTCATCGCCAACAGCCTGCGCGCCGAGGTGGAGGTGGCAGCGTCGTTCTCCTGGTCCGCCTGACCGGCGGAACGCCAGCGCAGGGCACCCGACTCGGGCGCGTCAGGTGTGGCCCAGCAGCACCAGTCGGGCGACGGTGGCCATCACGTCGACCGGCGTGGAGGGCTCTAGCATGGCCGAGAACGACAAGCCCGAGCCGAGCGACACCAGCACGGTGGCGAGGTCTCGCGCCGGCATGGCCAGCGTCATCTCGAACCGCTCGGCCTCGGCCGCGATGAGCATGCCCACGAAGTCGACGATGGCCGCCTCGCGCTGCGCCATCTGCTGGCGGATCTCGGGTTTGTCGCGGCTGTGGCTGGCCAGCTCGAAGATGAGCACGCCCCAGCCCTGCTCGGTGACCAGCTCTGCCCACCAGTCGTTGAACGTGGCGAGGCGGTCCTCCAGCTTCTCGGGGGCCGCTTCGAGCCGGTCCCGCAGCGTGTCGAGGCGGTGGCGGAAGCGGTCGTCGAGCACCGAGAGGACCAGGTCCTCCTTGCTGGCGAAGTTCGAGTACACGGCGCCCTTGGAGTAGCCGGCCGCCTCCGCCACCCGTTCGAGCGACGTGCCGCGGTACCCGGCTCGGAGCAACTCGTCCGATGCGACCTCGATGAGTCGTTCACGGGTGAGCGCCTGGCGCTCACGCCGGGTCAAACGTGGTTCCTCCATGCCGCGGGCAGGTTACCCGTGCGCCCTAACCTCGCGCCGATGACCGGACCGAGCGACGCCCCCTCCGGCCGGACGCCGCTGCCGCTCGGCACCAAGGTCGAGGTGCGCACCGGCTTCGACGGTTCGTGGTCGAGCGGCTTCGCGGTGGAGGCCCACACCCCCGACGGCTACCGCCTGCGGCGACGCTCCGACGACGAGGTGCTTCCGGTGGAGCTCCCGGCCGACGCCGTGCGCCGGGAGCGCAAGAACTCCATGTGGTGGTACTGAGCGCTCGGCTCCTCAGGCGCCGCTGCCCACGCCGCCCCCCATGGCGGCGATGAAGTCCTCGACCTCCACCGCCGTGAGCGTCAGGGTCTTGAGGGTGCCGCGGGCGGCGAGGGTGGTGGCCACCTTCGCCATGGTGAGCTCGTCTGGGGCCTCGAGGATGTTGAGGAAGTCGTAGGGGCCGAGGAGCGCGAACTGCTCCAGGACCTTCACGCCCATCGACTCCACGTCGGCGTTCACCTCGCGGAGCCGCTCCG
>CAZIVZ010000428.1:0-3221 GCA_964542495.1 uncultured Aquihabitans sp. | reverse complement strand
GTGGGCACCGAGGCGGTCTTCTTCGGCAAGCTCGACGTCTTCCAGGGCCGCAAGCAGCTCGCCAACCCGGTGGTGGACCTCATCGGCGACCGGACCGGGCGGATCGTGCCGCTCTACGCCCAGAGCGAGAAGCACAAGATCACCACCTGGGACCTGGCCTCGTGGGTGGAGGCCGCGTTGCGCAAGTGCGAGCCGCGCGGCTTGGTCGACCCGCTGCCCGCTTCCTACCTGGACCGGTTCGACTTCGTGGACCGGGCGGCGGCGCTCACCGGCATCCACGCACCGTCCACCATGGAGGAGATCTCCGCCGCCCGCCGGCGCCTCGTGTTCGACGAGCTGCTGCGGGTCCAGCTCGCCCTGGTGATGCGCAAGCGGGCGCTCGAGCGCACGGCGCGGGGGATCGTGCACGACACGTCGGGCGCGCTGGTGCGCCGGTTCCTCGACGCGCTCGCCTTCCCGCTCACCGGCGCCCAGCAGCGCGTCATCGGCGAGATCACCGCCGACCTCGGTCGCCCCCACCCCATGCACCGCCTCCTCCAGGGCGACGTGGGCTCGGGCAAGACCGTGGTGGCGGTGGCGGCGCTGCTCACCGCCATCGGTGGGGGCCACCAGGGCGCGCTGATGGCGCCCACCGAGGTGCTCGCCGAACAGCACTTCCTGGGCATCCGGGATCTGCTGGCCGAGCTGCGGGTGCCCGGCGACGCCGAGGAGGGCACCCTGCTGGCCGGGATGGAGCTCGACCGGCCGGTGCGCGTGGAGCTGCTCACCAACCGCACCAGCGCCGCCAACCGGCGCAAGCTGGCCGAGGCGCTCGAGTCCGGCCAGGTCGACCTCCTCATCGGCACCCATGCGCTCATCGAGGATGCCGTGGCGTTCCGCTCCCTCGGCGTGGTGGTGGTCGACGAGCAGCACCGGTTCGGGGTGGAGCAGCGCGACGCCCTGCGCCAGAAGGGTCCGGAGGGGGCCACGCCGGACGTGCTGGTGATGACGGCGACCCCGATCCCGCGCACGGCCGCCATGACCGTCTACGGCGACCTCGACGTGTCGGTGCTCGACGAGCTCCCGCCCGGGCGCACCCCGATCACCACCACCTGGGTGCAGGTGGAGGCGGCCGGCGACGACCCGGTGGCCGAGGAGCCGGTCTGGCGCCACGTGCGCGAGCAGGTCGAGGCCGGACGCCAGGCCTACGTGGTGTGCCCCCTGGTGGAGGGCTCCGACAAGCTCGAGGTCCGCTCGGCCGAGGAGACCTTCGAGCGCCTCGCCGGTGGTGAGCTCCACGGGCTGCGCCTCGGCCTCCTGCACGGCCGCATGTCGAGCGCCGAGAAGGAGGCCACCATGCGCGAGCTCCGCGAGGGGCGCCTCGACGTGCTGGTGGCCACCACGGTGATCGAGGTCGGTGTCGACGTGCCCAACGCCACCGTGATGGTGGTGCTCGACGCCGACCGCTTCGGCATCGCCCAGCTCCACCAGCTGCGCGGTCGCGTGGGTCGGGGCGCGGCCGTGTCCACGTGCTGGCTGGTGGGACCGGGCACCACCCCCGACGGCCGGGCCCGCCTGGAGGCGCTGGTGGCCAGCACCGATGGTTTCGCCCTGGCCGAGGTCGACCTCGACCTGCGCGGCGAGGGCACCTTGATGGGGGAGCGCCAGAAGGGCCGAAACGACCTCAAGCTGGCATCGCTGCGCCGGGACCGCGAGTGGGTGGTTCGGGCGCGCGACGTGGCCTTCGAACTGGTGGACGGCGATCCAGACCTGGCGGCGCACCAGGACCTGGCCGACGAGGTCGGCCTCTTCCTCGGCGACGACGACGCCGACTTCCTCCTCAAGTCCTGATCGGGCCGAAAGCGGGTTCGGTCGGTGTCGCTCGGGTAGACAGGTGGGCATGGCGGCCCAGTTCTCCTACCTCGCGCACCAGGCGCTCAACGCCGCGGACCGCGTCGCCCGCAGCTTCGGCGGCAGCCAGGTGCAGTCCGATCACCTGCTCCTCGCCATGCTCATGTATCGGGAGTGCTCGACGACCCGGGTCCTCGAGGTGCTCGGATTCGGGTACGAGGACATCGGCGAGCTGTACCGGGTGGCCGAGGACGGCCCGCAGTCCGGGCGGGGCTCCGGGTACAGCCGCGAGGCCAAGCGCGTCCTGCGCCGGGCGCTGGCCCGTGGCGAGCAGCGCACCGGTCAGGTGGGCACGCCCGACGTCCTGGTGGCGCTGCTGGAGGTGGGCACCGGGCCCGCCGTGCGCGCCCTCGTCGATCGAGGCGTGACCGTGCACGCGGTGCGGGCCGAGCTGGCCTGCCGGCCCGCCGTTCCCCAGGGGCTGGCCAGCGCCAACCCGCTGCCACCCGAGATCGCCCTTCCGGGGCCCGGCGCCGACCGGACGTAGCAGCGGCGTCAGTCGGGGGCGCCGTGGTGCTCCCCGTCGTCGGGCACCACGATGTCCCACCGGTCCATGCAGTCCTCGCATCGGTAGACCACGAGGTCACCGGGCCAGAACCGCCCCGTGTCATCGGGCCGCGAGAGCAGGTGGGCCACGCCACCGCAGTCGATGCAGGTGATCCGGGGCGTGACGAGCGGTGCCCCGGAGGGATCGGTGGGGCCGGGACCGTCCATGGATCGAACGTAGCGGCCCGGCTGCGAGACTGGCGCGGTGCCACGCAGAGAGACGCCGGACCTCACCGGCAAGGTCGTCATCGTCACCGGAGCCAACGCCGGCATCGGCAAGGAGACGGCGATCGCCCTGGCTCACCTCGGTGCCACGGTGGTGATGACCGCCCGAAACCGCTCGAAGGGCGAGGAGGCGCGAGCGGAGGTGCAGCGCCGGACCGGGAGCGCGTCGGTGGTGCTGGGCGACCTCGACCTGGGCTCGTTCGCCTCCGTGCGCGCCTTCGCCGGCTGGTTCCTCGGGTCGTTCGACCGGCTCGACGTGCTGGTGAACAACGCCGGTCTCATCACCGACACCCGGCGGGAGACCGCCGACGGCTTCGAGGAGATGTTCGGAGTCAACCACCTCGGCCACTTCCTGCTCACCGACCTCCTCCGCGAGCGGTTGGTGAACAGCGCGCCGGCGCGGGTGGTGGTGGTGTCCTCGTTCGCGCACCGGTGGGCGGTGGGAGGCCTCCCGCGCACCGACCTCCAGAGCACCCGGTCCTTCAGCGCCTTCTCCACCTACGGTCGCTCCAAGCTGGCCAACGCGCTGTTCGCCCTCGAGTTGGCCCGCCGCCTCGGCG
>CAZIVZ010000427.1:0-3227 GCA_964542495.1 uncultured Aquihabitans sp. | reverse complement strand
GGCGAGGTGTACGACCGGGCCCAGGGCCACGTCGAACAGGTGGCGCCGCTCCATGGCGAGGAGCGGTCCGGGAGGTGACCGTGGCCCCCCGGCTGCGCGTGGTCGGTGCCGGCCGCGCCGGGCGGTCGCTGGCCACCGCCCTCGGTCGGGCGGGCTGGGAGGTGGTCGGGCTGCTCGGGCGCGGCGACGCCGTGGCCGACGCGCTGGTCGACGTCGACCTCGTGGTGATCGCCACGCCCGACGCCGCCATCGCCGGGGTGGCCGCTGCGGTGGCGCCCGCCGAGCGAGGCGTGGTGGCGCACCTGGCGGGGAGCCTCGGTCTCGACGTGCTGGCACCGCACCGGCGGGTGGCCGCCCTGCACCCCCTGGTGTCCCTGCCCGACGCCGAGGTCGGCGCCCGCCGCCTCGCCGGCGGAGCCTGGTTCGCGGTGGCGGGCGACCCGATCGCCCAGCGGGCCGTGGCCGACCTGGGCGGCCGGTGGTTCGAGGTGGACGACGGGGATCGGGCCACCTACCACGCCGCCGCCGCGGTGGCCTCGAACCACCTCGTGGCGCTGCTGGGTCAGGTGGAGCGCCTGGCCGAGGGCATCGGCGTCCCGTTCGAGGCGTACCTCGGCCTGGCCCGGGACTCGCTCGAGAACGTGGCCGCGCTCGGCCCGCGCGCCGCGCTCACCGGCCCGGTCGCCCGGGGCGACTGGGACACCGTGGCCCGCCACCTGGCGGCGCTCGACCCGTCCGAGCTGGCGGCGTACCGGGCGCTCGCCGCCGCCGCCCGCCGCCTCGTCGACGGCCACGGCCTCCCGCCGGCACTCTGAGGGCGCGTACGGTGCCGGGCACCGAGCCACGAGCGGAGGTCAGCGGGTTGCCACAGGTGCACGAGACGATCGCCGGGTTCCGGGCCGCGCTCGACGGAGCCCGCCGGGACGGGGCCTCCGTGGGGCTGGTGCCCACCATGGGCTACCTGCACGAGGGCCACGCCTCGCTGCTGCGCCGAGCGTCGGCCGAGACCGACGTGGCCGCGGCCACGATCTTCGTGAACCCGCTCCAGTTCGCCGCCACCGAGGATCTGGGCACCTACCCGCGTGACCTGGCTGGAGACCTCGCCCTGGCCGACGCCTGCGGCGTGGCGCACGTGTTCACCCCCACCGTGGTCGAGATGTACCCCGAGCCGCTGCTCACCACCGTGTCGGTGGCGGGGATCACGGCCCGCTTCGAGGGCGCGTCGCGCCCGGAGCACTTCGCCGGCGTGGCCACCGTGGTGGCCAAGCTGTTCGCCATCGCCGGGGCGTGCCGGGCCTACTTCGGCGAGAAGGACTTCCAGCAGCTGGCCATGGTGCGGCGTATGGTGGCCGACCTCTCGATCCCGGTCGACGTGGTGGGCTGCCCGATCGTGCGTGACTCCGACGGCCTCGCCCTCTCCAGCCGCAACGTCTACCTGTCGGCCAAGCAGCGCGCCGCGGCCCCGGTCCTGCACCGGTCGCTGGTGGCCGCTGCCGCCCTGGCCGCGGCCGGCGAGACCGACGTCGACGTCGTGCGTCGCACCCTGGCCGACGGGGTGGCCGCCGAGCCCGAGGCCGGGCTCGACTACGCCGAGGTGGTCGACGCCGCCACCCTGGAGCCCGCCACCGAGGTCGGCGGGCGCGCCCAGCGCCTCCTCGTGGCCGCCCGGTTCGGCGCCACCCGCCTCCTCGACAACCTCGCCCTGTAGACCACCCCGGCGAATGTGGTGTGTGGGAGCCGCATTCCTGGCGGTTTCGCGCGTGCAGTTCGCTGGCGGGTGGTCGGGCACGGCACACTGGGGGCGTTCCCCGACGGGGGCGACCGGTCCGCCGGCGTCCACCACGAAAGGACCGCACTCGTGCGACGACGGATGATGAAGTCCAAGATCCACCGCGCCACGGTGACCGACGCCAACCTGCACTACGTGGGGTCGGTCACGGTCGACCAGGACCTGATGGACGCGGCCGACCTGGTGGAGTTCGAGCAGGTGGCGGTGGTCGACATCGACAACGGCGCCCGGCTCGAGACCTACGTGATCGCCGGGCCCCGTGGCGGTGGCGACGTGTGCCTGAACGGCGCGGCGGCGCGCCTGGTCTCGCCCGGCGACAAGGTGATCCTGATCAGCTACGCCGACTACGACGACGCCGAGCTGGCCACCTACGCCCCCGCGATCGTCCACGTCGACACCACCAACTCGCTGGTCGACGAGGACACCGCCACCGCGCTCGCCGCCCTGCACACCCCCGCGCCCCGACGCTACGTGGAGGTCGACACCCGGCCCTGACCGGCGGCACGCGCGGCCGGAGGCTTCGGAAGTCGGGGCCGTCGCGGGCAGACTGCACGGATGGTCGACGGTGAACTGGACCTGCTGGTCCTCGGGTCCGGGGTGGCTGGGCTCTCCGCGGCGGTGCGGGCCGCCGACACCCACAAGATGCGGGTGGGCGTGCTCACCAAGGGCGAGCTCTCCCAGGCCACCACGCGGTGGGCCCAGGGCGGGGTGGCCGCCGTGCTCCACGGCGACGAGGACTCCACCGACCTGCACCTGGCCGACACCTTGAAGGCCGGCGCCGGGCTCTGCGACGCCGACGCGGTGCGGGTGCTGGTGGACGAGGGCCCGGCGCGCGTCGGCGAGCTCATCGCCATGGGCGCCATGTTCGACCGCGATGCGCGCGGCGAGCTCGAGCTGGCCCGCGAGGGCGGCCACACGCTGCCGCGCATCGTGCACGCCGGGGGAGCGGCCACCGGAGCCGAGGTGGAGCGGGCGCTGGTGGCCGCCGTGCAGCTCACCATGGCCGCCCTCCACGAGCACGCCTTCGCCCTGGAGCTGATCGTGGAGGCCGGCCGGTGCCGGGGCATCACCGCCCGCTTCGCCGACGGGTCGGTGCACGAGGTCCGGGCGGCCAACGTGCTGGTGACCACGGGCGGGGCCGGCCAGCTCTACGCCGTCACCACCAACCCGCTGGAGGCCACCGGCGACGGCATCGCCATGGCCCTGCGCGCCGGGGTGGCGGTGGCCGACGTCGAGTTCGTGCAGTTCCACCCCACCGCCCTGTCGGTCGACTCCATGCCGCGGCCCCTGCTCACCGAGGCGCTGCGAGGCCACGGCGCCAAGCTCCGCGACACCAACGGCGATCGCTTCGTCGACGAGATGGAGCCGCGCGACGTGGTGTCTCGGGCGGAGACCTGGCGCATGCAGGAGCTCGGCACCGACCACGTCTTCCTGGACG
>CAZIVZ010000426.1:0-3229 GCA_964542495.1 uncultured Aquihabitans sp. | reverse complement strand
CTACGCCGGCAGCGGTGCGCTCGGCATCGAGGCGCTGTCGCGCGGGGCGGCCCGCGCCACCTTCGCGGAGACCGACGCGGCGGCCCGCGCCGTGGTGGCGGCCAACCTGGACCACACCGGGTTCGGCGCCGACGCCACCGTGGTGGGCGCCGACGGCTCCCGCGTGGCGGCCCAGGGCCCGTGGGACCTCGTGCTGCTCGACCCGCCGTACGCGTTCGACGACTGGACCGGCCTGCTCAGCGCGGTGGCCGACGGGCTGTCGGCCGCGGGTCTCGTGGTGGTGGAGTCCGATCGCGAGGTGGACCTGGTGGCGCCGCTGCGTGGCATCAGGGTCCGGCGGTACGGCGGTACGGTGGTCACGTTCGCCACCCGTACCGGAGCCAGCAGTTGAGCCGCGTGCTGTACCCGGGGTCCTTCGACCCCATCCACAACGGCCACGTCGAGCTGATCGAGGTCGCCTCGCGCCTGTTCGACGAGGTGGTGGTGGCCGCCATCCGCAACCCCCAGAAGGGGTCGGGCCTGTTCGACCTGGAGGACCGCAAGGCGCTGGTGGCCGCATCGGTGGCGCACCTGCCCAACGTCTCGATCACCAGCTTCGGCAGCCTCGTGGTCGACCTGGCGCGCGAGCTCGAGGTCGACTTCATCGTCAAGGGCCTCCGCGTGGTGTCCGACTTCGAGTCCGAGCTCCAGCAGGCGCAGATGAACCTGGCCATCTCGGGGGTGCACACCGTGTTCCTCCCGTCGGCCACCAGCCACTCGTTCATGGCGTCGAAGCTGATCCGAGAGGGCGCCCGCTTCGGGGGCGACGTCAGCTCGATGGTTCCCGCGGCCGTCGCCGCCAAGCTGATCGAGCGATTCCCCGCATGAGCGTCGGCGGGCACCGACGCACCCGACCGGGCGCCCCAGGAGCGACACGATGAGCAACGACGACTACCCCTACGACGTGGAGGCCGACGGCGAGTACGTCGACGACGGCTACGACGAGCCCTCGGAGGGGCGACGCCCGCTGCTGCGAGGCCGCGGCCACCAGGTGGACGCCGAGGAGCTGCTGCGCCGCGTGGCCGACCTCGTGGCCGCCGCTCGCCCCATGCCCCTGTCGGCCTCGGCCATGATCAACAAGGAGGAGGTGCTCGAGCTCCTCCAGGAGGCGATCGACCGTCTTCCCGACGAGCTGCGCGAGGCCCGTTGGCTGCGCAAGGAGCGCGAGGAGTACCTCGCCAAGATGCGCGCCGACGGCGACGAGATCCTCGAGGCCGCCCGCGCCCACTCCGAGCGGATGGTGCAGCGCACCGAGGTCGTGAAGGCGGCCGAGCACCGGGCCCGCCGCATCATCGACGGCGCCGAGGCCGAGGCCCGCCGCCTGCGCCTCGAGTGCGAGGACTTCTGCGACCAGAAGCTGGCCGGCTTCGAGATCGTGCTCGAGCGCACCCTCAAGCTGGTCGCGTCGGGCCGCGAGAAGCTCCAGGCCACCAACCTGGGTCGCGAGGAGCAGCCCGAGCTCGAGACGGCGGCCGAGGAGTACTTCGACCAGGGTCGGCCCTGACCGTGGCCGCCGACGGGGCCGGCGCCCCCCACCCGCCCGAGCTGCTGGTCTCGGTCACCGAGATCCGGCGTCACCTCGGTTCGCGGGTGTCGGTCGAGCGGGAGCTGGAGTCGCAGGGCATGGCCCTGGCCCTCACCGAGGTGGGCGTTCCCGACGGCGCCCCCATCGTGCTGCGGGGCGAGCTGGAGTCCATCTCCGAGGGCGTGGTGCTCACCGGCTCGATCACCGTGCCGTGGGTCGGCGCCTGTCGCCGCTGCCTGCGGCCCGTCGACGGCACCGCCGAGGTCGACGTCCGCGAGGTGTGGGAGGTCCACCCCACCGACGGGGAGACGTGGCCGCTCCTGGCCGATCGGATCGACGTCGGCCCGCTCCTGCACGACTCGGCCCTGCTGGCGCTGCCGCTGGCCCCGCTGTGCGCCGACGACTGCGCCGGTCCGGCGCCCGACCGCTTCCCGGCCGTGCCCGTCGCCGACGCCGAGCCAGAGGGCGAAGGTGTCGCTGACCAGGACGCCGGGCGCCGCGACCCGCGGTGGTCGGGGCTCGACGACCTCCAGCTCTAGCCCGGCGCGGCCACCCCGCTTCGCCCGCTCACGGTCCCTCCCGCTACGATCTCCCCCTCGCGTCAGGCGCACCGCGGCGCCTCCGATACCGACCTCCAGGACCACGACGATGGCTGTTCCCAAGAAGAAGACCTCCAAGAGCAAGAGCCGGAGCCGACGGGCTTCCGCCTGGACCCTCAACGCCCCGTCGCGCAGCGTGTGCCCCCGGTGCGGCGCCGCCAAGGTGCCCCACGTGGTGTGCGGCAACTGCGGCTGGTACCACGGCCGCCAGGCCATCGAGGTCGACTGACCGTCCGGTCGGGGCTCCGATGACCCCCCAGACCCGCATCCCCGTGGCCGTCGACGCCATGGGGGGTGACCACGCGCCGGCCGAGATCGTGGCCGGCGCGATCCGCGCCCGAGACGAGCTCGGCGTCGAGGTGGTGCTCGTCGGACGGCCCGAGGAGATCGGCGATGCCGGGGGTCTCCCGGTGATCGCGGCGTCCGAGGTCATCGCCATGGACGCCGATCCCGGCAAGAGCGTCCGCACCATGAAGGACTCGTCGCTGGTGCGCGCCGCCGAGGCGGTGCGCGACGGGAAGGCGTGCGCCATGGTCTCCGCGGGCAACACCGGCGCCACCATGGCCTCGGCTCTGCTGCGCATGAAGCGGCTGCCCGGGGTGTTCCGCCCCGCCATCGCCACCCCCATCCCGTGCCCGGGGGCAGACCTGCCCACCGTCCTGCTCGACGCCGGCGCCAATGCCGAGTGCGCGCCCGAGTGGCTCGTGCAGTTCGCTCAGATGGGCGCCGTCTACGCCCGCCACCGGTACGGGATCGAACGGCCGCGGGTGGGCCTGCTGTCCATCGGCGAGGAGCCCACCAAGGGATCGCCCCTGGTGAAGGAGACCCACCAGCTCCTGGCCGAGGGCTCGTGGGCCCAGGCCGGGGGCGGGGTGTTCGTGGGCAACGTGGAGGGGCGAGACATCATGTCGCCCGACGTCGACGTGGTCGTCACCGACGGCTTCACCGGCAACGTGGTGCTCAAGACCCTCGAGGGCGGCATGAAGGCCCTGGTCAAGGCCATCCTGGGCGCGTTCGACACCGACGACGCCACCCGCGCCGCGGGCGAGGTGCTGTTCCCGGCCCT
>CAZIVZ010000425.1:0-3234 GCA_964542495.1 uncultured Aquihabitans sp. | reverse complement strand
CCGGCGGTGGTGTTGTTGGCCGGCTGCGACCCGAAGCCCACCACCTTGCGCTGGTCGACCTGGACGGGGATCTGCACCCAGACGGGCTCGTCGTCCACCAGGGTGTGGCGGAACGCCACCACCGAGGTGGGCGCCGCCCCCACCAGCCCGGGCACCTGGGCACCGGTGAGGACCAGCGCCCCGGACGGTCGCCCGACGGTGTTGCCCGCGTCGCAAGCCGCCAGCGATGCCCCCGCCACCACGGCGACGAGACCGGCAGCGAGGATCCTGGCGGGACGGGTCACTTGGCGTACATCGCTTCGATCTCGTCGGCGAATCGGGCGTTGACGCCGCGCCGCTTGAGCTTGGAGGTGGGGGTGAGCATCTCGGAGTCGGGCAGCCACTCGTCGCCGAGGATCGTGACCTTCTTGACCCGCTCGGCGTTGTTGAACGGCGCCATCACCTCCTCGAGCTGGCGCTCGATCTCGGCCACCACCTGCGGGTCCTTGGCCAGCTGGTCCAGCGACGAGTACTCGATCCCGTGCTGGGCGGCCCACGCCGGAGCGGTGTCGGGGTCGAGCACCACCAGCGCGGACACGAACGGCCGTTGGTCGCCGATGGCGGCGGCCTGGCCCACGAGCGTGATCGACTTGAGCGCCGCCTCGAGGTTGGCCGGGCTGATGTTCTTGCCGCCGGCGGTGATGATCAGCTCCTTCTTGCGGTCGACGATCTTGAGGTAGCCGTCCTCGTCGATCTCGCCGATGTCGCCGGTGTGGAGCCACCCGTCGTCCGACAGCGCCTCGGCGGTCTTGTCGGGATCGTTGAGGTACCCCTGGAACACGTGGGGGCCCCGGCAGATGACCTCGCCGTCCTCGGCGATGGCCACCGTGGTGTCCGGGGCGGCGGGGCCGACGGTGCCGGGCTTGATCCGCTCGGGCGTCCACGTCATGAGGCCGGTGTTCTCCGACATGCCGTACACCTCCGACAGGGGCACGCCGATGGCACGGAACCACATCAGGAGGTTCGCCGGGATCGGGGCCGCACCGGTGACGCCGACCTCGACCTCGTCGAGGCCCAGGAGGGTGCGCACCGGCCGGAAGGCGACCTCGTCGAGGAAGGCCCACGTGGCTTCGTCCTCCTCGGTGGCGGTGCCCCAGGAACGGCGCAAGGCGATGGGTCGCGCCGCTTCGACCGCTTCGTCGAACTGTCGCTTCTTCTCGGGGTCCGCCGCCAGTGCGCCGGTGAGCCCGGCGTGGATCTTCTCCCACACGCGCGGCACGCCGAACAGGACGTGCGGGCGCACCTGGCCGCAGTACGAGGCGATCAGGCCCGGCTCGGGGCAACAGGTCACCTCGTAGCCCAGGACGAGCTGGCCGTAGTGGCTCACCGTGCGCTCGGCGATGTGGGCCATCGGCAGGTAGGACACGATCCGCTTGCCCTGCGCGTCCTCGAACGGCATGAGCGCCTTGGTGGCGCCGGCCACGAACATGAGGTTGGCGTGGGTGATCATCACGCCCTTGGGCGGACCGGTGGTGCCCGAGGTGTAGATGACCGTGGCGAGGTCTTCGGGCTGGGCCGAGGCGGCCGCCGCGGCCAGGTCGATGGGGTCGCCGGCCAGGAGGTCGTCCCAGGTGAAGTCGGCCTTGCGTTCGCCGGGGCGGAGCACGCCGAGGCTGCGCAGCGCGGGCAGGGCCTCACGAACCGGCTCGAAGCGGGCCAGGAAGCTGTCGTCCTCCGCCACCCCGAGCACGGCGCCCGAGTGGCCGACGAGGTACTCGACCTGGTCCGGCGCGCTCGAGTTGTAGATGGAGATCGGGGTGGCGCCGATCATCAGCGCCGCGGTGTCGATCACGTGGAACTCGGGCGTGTTGCGCATCATGAGCACGATGCGGTCGCCACGCGCGACCCCCATGGCCGTGAGGGCTCCCGCCACGCGCGCCACGCGGTCGGCGTACTCGTCGAAGGTCCACTCCCGCCACTCGTCGCCGTCCTTCCAGCGCAGGGCGACGGAACCACCGTGGTCACGGACGGTGTCGAGGAACGCTCCGGCGATGGTGCTCGCGGGGATCTCGGAGGTGGTCATGGCGTCACCCTAGGAAAATCCCGCCTGCCATGTGACGCGTGGCTCAGCCGCGCCTTTTGCGGCCGGCGAGGTCGGCGGCGAGACTGCAACTTGACCGAGCGGTCTAGAGAATCATCGGCTCCACGGGGGCCGGAAGGGGAAGAAGCCACCATGGCCACCGCAGTCATCGTCGACGCCGTCCGCACCGCCGGAGGCAAGCGCTACGGCAAGCTCTCGGGCTGGCACGCCGCCGACCTCGCCGCCGAGACGCTCAAGGCGCTCGTGGAGCGCAACAACCTCGATCCCGCCCTCGTGGAGGACGTGATCATGGGGTGCGTCATGCAGGTCGGCAACCAGTCGGTGAACGTCGGCCGCTCGGCGGTGCTGGCCGCCGGCTGGCCCGACACCGTGCCGGCCACCACCATCGACCGCCAGTGCGGCTCGTCGCAGCAGTCGGCCCACTTCGCTGCCCAGGGCGTCATCGCCGGCGCCTACGACATCGTGGTCGCCGCCGGCGTCGAGGTCATGTCCACCACGCCCATGGGCGCCTCGGTCACCCCGGGCAGCTTCCCCATGGGCCCCAAGGTCATGGAGCGCTACGCGCCCGTGGGCGGCGTGGTCATGCAGGGCACGTCGGCCGAGATCATCGCCAACAAGTGGGACATCTCGCGGGAGGCCCTCGACGCCTACTCCGTCCAGAGCCACCAGCGCGCTGCCCGGGCCACCGCCGAGGGCCGGTTCGACAACGAGATCATCCCGGTGCTCGAGAAGCGCTTCGACCGTGAGACCAGCTCGATCATCGAGGGCACCGAGCTCGTCACCGCCGACGAGGGCATCCGGCCCGACTCCAGCCTGGAGTCGCTGGCCAAGCTCAAGCCGGCGTTCGACCCCGAGAACGGCCGGGTCACCGCGGGCAACTCGTCGCAGATCACCGACGGCGCCTCCGCCATGTTGATCATGAGCGAGGAGAAGGCCAAGGAGCTCGGCCTCAAGCCCCGGGCCCGCTTCCACAGCTTCGCGGTGACCGGTGTCGACCCCATCGAGATGCTCACCGGCCCCATCCCCGCCACGGCGATGGTGCTGAAGAAGGCGGGCATGACCCTGGACCAGATCGACCTGGTCGAGATCAACGAGGCCTTCGCCTCGGTGGTGCTGGCTTGGGAGAAGGAGTACAAGCCCGACCTGGACAAGGG
>CAZIVZ010000424.1:0-3256 GCA_964542495.1 uncultured Aquihabitans sp. | reverse complement strand
AGCGCGTCGCGGACCTGGAGCTGCTCGACGTTCTCGGTGAGATCCCGACTCGTCATCCCCTCGTGGATGTGCTCGTGGCCGGCGAGGTCCGAGAACTCCTCGATGCGCGCCTTCACGTCGTGGCGGGTCACGCGCTCGCGCGCGGCGATGGAGGCCAGGTCCACGTGCGCCACGGCGGCCTCGTAGGCGTCGATGGCGGCGTCGGGCACCTCGACCCCCAGCTCCTTCTGGGCCCGCAGGACGGCGAGCCAGAGCCGGCGCTCCAGCACGATCTTGTGCTCGGCGGACCAGAGGTCGACCATCTCCTCGCTGGCGTAGCGGCCGGCCAGCACGTTCGGGATCACGGGCTTCACGCCGGCGACTGTAGGAGGCGAGCCGATGGGCGACCCGACCCGGCGGGCACTTCGAGCGAGAACCGCTCAAGTTCTGGCCGGAACAGCCGATGGGGCCGGGCCTGGACCCTGGGGAGGGACACCCGTGAACCACTGCGTACGCCACTACGAGGAGACGGTCGCGGGTCATTGCCGTTCCTGTGGCCAGGCGTTCTGCAGCCGCTGCCTGGTGTACGCGTTCGGCCCCAAGAAGCCGCCCTACTGCGTGGGGTGCGCCCTGTACGCGTCGGGCATCCGCAGCGGCAGCCGAAACGTGGTGGCCCCCCCGAGCGACCCCGTGCCCACGGTGGTCGCCCAGGAGGTCAGCCCGTCGGCGGTTCCCGGCACGGTGAGGCTTCCCGCCGTCGTCGCGGCCCTGCCCGTGCAGGACCGGCGGGCCGAGCGGGCCTACCGCCGGGCCCAGCGCACGGCGGAGAAGCAGGCGGCCAAGGCCGCAAAGAAGGCGGCCCGCCACGGCGCGCCGATCGAACTGGAGCCGGCCCAGCCCGAGCTCGCCCCGACCAGCCGGGTTCCGGCCCCCAGCACCCTGCTCGCCGGACACGAATCGCTCTGACCGGCGGCCGGGCATCCGATCAGCCGGCACCGGGTCGGGCGAACCTCAGGTGGCGGCGGCCCGAGCGGCGCGATCGCTTGCCAGGGCAGCCACCAGCGACTCGTCGCTCACAGCCAGGATCTGCACCGCGAGCAGGGCGGCGTTGACCGCACCGTCGACCGCCACCGTGGCCACCGGGATGCCTCGGGGCATCTGCACGGTGGAGTAGAGGGCATCGACCCCGTTGAGGGCCCCGCCCGACAGCGGCACGCCGATCACCGGGAGCGTGGTGTGGGCCGCCGCGGCGCCGGCCAGGTGGGCGGCCATCCCGGCCGCGGCGATGATCGCCGAATAGCCGTTGTCCCGCGCCGACCCCACGAACTCCGCCACCTTGGCCGGGCTGCGATGGGCCGACATCACCTGCACGTCGGCGGTGATCCCGAACGCGGCCAGGGTCTCGGCCGCCGGTTCCATCTTGGGCCGGTCGTTGGGCGAGCCCATGATCACCGCAACCTTGTACTCGGACACCGCGCGCTCCTCTCGCTGATCGACCGGGTGAACCTACCGTCCTGATCCACCGACCGGCACCGGGTCGCGCAGGATCAGCCAGCAGCGATGTCGGTGCGGTGGTGCATCCCGGGCCACGACAGGCAGGCCACGCCGGCCTGGGCGCGGGCGCGGGCCGTGGCTACGTCGGGCCCCCGGCCGACCACGTTCAGCACCCGGCCGCCGGCGGTGACCCGACGGCCCTGGGCATCGGTGGCCACCCCGGCGCTGAGCACGGTGACGCCGGGTACCGCCGCCGCCGCCTCCCAGCCCTCGACGACGTCGCCCGTGCGCGGGGCGCTGGGGTAGCCCTCGCTGGCCGCCACCACCAGCACCGCGGCGTCGGCGGAGAACGTGGGGGCGGGCACCGTCGACAGGTCGCCGTCGGCTGCGGCGGCGAGCAGCGCCGCCAGGTCCGAGGTCATCCGCAGCAGGACCACCTGGGAGTCGGGGTCGCCGAAGCGGACGTTGTACTCGAGGAGCTTGGGTCCCTCGGGGGTGACCATGAACCCGGCGTAGAGGACGCCGCGGTAGTCGACGCCCCGGTCGCGCAGCGCGGCCAGGGTGGGCACCACGAAGCGCTCGGCCGCCGCCTCGGCGAAGCCGGGCTCCAGGAACGGCAGGGGCGACCACGCGCCCATGCCGCCGGTGTTGGGGCCGGTGTCGCCGTCGCCCACCCGCTTGACGTCCTGGGCGGGAGGCAGGCACACGGTGCGGGTGCCATCGCACACCGCGAAGACCGAGACCTCGGGACCCGTGAGTCCCTCTTCGATCACCACGCGCCGCCCGGCGTCGCCGAACGCCGAGCCCGAGAGCTTGTCGCGCACGTCGGCCTCGGCCTCGGCCAGCGACTCGGTGACCAGCACCCCCTTGCCCGCCGCCAGGCCGTCGGTCTTCACGACGTAGAGGCCCCTCAGGGTGCGCAGGAACGCCAGCGCCGGCCCCACCTCGGCGAAGGCGCCGTAGCGGGCGGTCGGGATGCCGGCGTCGAGCGCGAGCTGCTTCATGTAGGCCTTGGAGCCCTCGACCTGGGCACCGTCGGCGCCGGGACCGAAGACCCGTCGGCCCCCGGCCCGGAGCTCATCGGCCAAGCCCTCCACCAGCGGCTGCTCGGGGCCCACCACCACCAGGTCCACCGAACCGTCGGCAACCAGCTCCTGCACGGGCGCGGCCACCGAGCCGGGGATGCCCGGGTTGCCGGGGGTGACCACGACCTCGGCGGAGCGCCCCAGCACCTCGGCCAGGGCGTGCTCCCGACCACCCGAACCGACCACCACCACCTTCACGAGCCGGCCTCCCTCACGCGCCGCGGTGCACGAACTGCTCGCGGCCGGGACCCACGCCCACGAGCCGCACGGGTACGCCCACCTGCTGCTCGAGGAACGCCAGGTAGGCCTCGGCGGCCGGCGGGAGCTCATGGGTCTCGGTGATCTCGGTGAGCGGCTGCTTCCAGCCGGGCAGCTCCTCGTACACAGGGACGGCGGCGTGGAGGTCGCTCTGGTGGTAGGGCAGGTGGGTGACCCGCTTGCCGTCGACCTCGTAGGCCACGCAGACCCGCACGGTGTCGAGCGTGTCGAGCACGTCGAGCTTGGTGATGGCCAGCTCGGACAGCGAGTTGAGCCGGACCGCCTGGCGCAACATCACCGCGTCGAACCAGCCGGGGCGGCGACGGCGCCCGGAGTTGGTGCCGTACTCGTGGCCCACGTCGACGAAGTGGTCGCCCAGGCGGATCTCCTCGGCGTCGGCCAGGGCCCGGTCCTTGCCGCCCACGGCCTCGCCGGAGATG
>CAZIVZ010000423.1:0-3264 GCA_964542495.1 uncultured Aquihabitans sp. | reverse complement strand
CCAGCTCGTCTCGGACCTGGGTGGCGAGCTCGCGGGTGGGGACGAGGATGATGGCGCGGGGCTTGCGGGGCTCGGCCGGCTTCACCATCTGGAGCACGGGCAGGCCGAACGCCAGGGTCTTGCCCGAGCCGGTCTTGGCCTTGCCGCACACGTCTCGACCGGCGAGGGCGTCGGCGATCGTGAGGGCCTGGATGGGGAACGCGCTGGTGATGCCCCGCTCGGCGAGGGCGCCGGCGAGGTCGGGGGCGACGCCGAGGGCGTCGAAGGTGGTGGTCACGGGTTGCTCCGGTTTCGTCTTCTGACTGGGAGGGTCGTCCTCCGGCTGTCGTGTCAGGTGAGACGAACGCGTGCGAGGTGACCCGCGGGACCGCCCCAGGATGGACGCCGACCCGCTCGCCCCAGGCTAGGGGGCGAGCGGGTGGGATCCGCGATCACGCCGAGGGTCAGCGCGGGAGGTTGGCCTCGATGGCGGCGACGACCTCGGGGGCCTCGGGGTCGGTCTGGGGCGCGAACCGGGCCACCACCTCGCCACCGGGGGCCACCAGGAACTTCTCGAAGTTCCAGCGGATGTCGCCCGAGGTGCCCTCGGCGTCGGCCACCTGGGTTAGCTCGGCGTAGAGCGGGTGACGGTCCTCGCCGTTCACGTCGATCTTCTCGAACAGCGGGAAGGTGACGCCGTAGGTGGTGGAGCAGAACGTGGCGATCTCGTCGGACGTGCCGGGCTCCTGGCCCAGGAACTGGTTGCACGGGAAGCCGAGCACGGTGAACCCACGATCGCCGTAGGCCTTCTGGAGCCGCTCGAGGCCCTCGTACTGGGGGGTGAGGCCGCACTTGGAGGCCACGTTGACCACCAGGGCCACCTTGCCCTCATGGTCGTGGAGGTCGGCGCTACCGCCTCCGAGGGCCTGCACAGCGTGGTCGTAGATGCTCATGGCGGGGCATGCTAAGGACCCTGGCGGATCATTCAACCGTCGTCGCTGCCAGGTTGTGTGGACCTCGGCTGGCGCCTCGGTTCACCCATGCCGTGCTTGCTGGGTCGGCTCGCCTTCGGCTCGCCTCCTACGGACCCTGTCGGCGGATCCGACCGTCCGTCACGGCTACGCCCTCGGCGCGCAGCCGGCGGGCGTGCTCGGTCTCGTGGCCGGGCACCAGCCGGCCCGACGCGGTGACCACCCGCCACCACGGGTGAGCGCCGTCGCTGCCGGCGAGGAGGCGGCCGACGGCGCGCGCCGCACCGGGGAACCCGGCCTCGGCCGCCACCTCGCCGTAGGTCACCACGTCCCCCGGGGCCAGGGCGTCGAGGACCGCGATCACGGCCTCGGTGAAGTCCCGGGGCTGCGGTGGGGTGGGCCGGGCCGCTGCCATGGTCTGGGCCTACCATGCGCGACGTGACCGAACCGGCCCCCGCTCCGCCTGCCACGTCGACCGCCCCGGCGGCCCTGGCCGGTCCGGAGCTGGCCACCCACCTCGAGCACGTGGCCGAGCACGGCTACACCGTGGTGCCCGACGCCATCGAGCCCGACCTGGTGGACGAGCTGGTGGAGGAGCTCGCCCGCCTGGAGCACGACCTCGGCGTGAAACCGGCCCGCAACAGCTTCGAGGGCACCTCCACGGTGCGGATCTACAACCTCCTGGCCCGCCACCCCGTGTTCCAGCGGGTGCCGGTGCACCCCCACGTGCTGCCCGTGGTGGAGGGCGTGCTCGACGCCGGCTGCCTGGTGTCGTCGCTGTCGTCGATCGCCATCGACCCTGGTGAGGTGGCCCAGCCCATCCACGCCGACGACCAGCTCATGCCCCTGGCCAAGCCGCACGTGGCCACCGTCTGCAACTCGATGTGGGCGCTCACCGACTTCACCGAGGACAACGGCGCCACCCGCATCATCCCCGGCTCGCACCGCAGCGACCGATCCCCCGCCTACACCAGCGAGCACGCGTCGATCCCCGCCGAGATGGCCAGGGGCAGCGTGCTCGTGTGGCACGGCAGCCTGTGGCACGGCGGTGGCGCCAACGCCACGGCCGAACGTCGCATCGGGCTGGCCATGAACTACTGCGCGGGCTGGGTGCGCCAGCAGGAGAACCAGCAGGTGGGCATCCCGCTGGCCACCCTGCGCACGTTCGAGCCGCGCCTGCGCGAGCTGTGCGGCTTCGGGGTGTACCACGGGCTCATCGGCCACATCGACCGCCGCTCGCCCGCCGATGCGGTGCTCGGCCCCTACCCGCCCGCCGACGGCGAGCCCGCGGTCGACGCCACCGGTGGGCCCACCCGGATGGTCTGGGACGGTGCCTGACCCTGCGGGGTCGCCGTCGCCCTCGTCCACCGACGCCGGCCTGGCGTCGGCGCTGCTCGCCACCGGCGGCTGGGACGCCGGGTCGGTGGCCGTGGCCGTGGTGGCACCGGGCGTCACGCTGGCCACCGTCGGCGACCCTCGTCAGCCCTTCCGGCTGGCGTCGGTGACCAAGCTGCTGACCGCCTACGCCTGCCTGGTGGCCGTGGAGGAGGGCACGTTCGCCCTGGACGAGGCGGCCGGGCCGCCGGGGTCGACCGTGCGCCACCTCCTGGCCCACGCCTCGGGGCTGAGCCTCGACGACGGCGCCGCCGCGCCGCCCGGCCACCGGCGCATCTACTCCAACAGCGGCTTCCAGGTGCTGGCCGACCTCCTCGCGGCCCGGGCCGAGATGCCCGCCCATCGCTACGTGTCGGCCGCCGTGCTCGAGCCGCTGGGCATGGACGACACGGTGGTGGCCGACCGCTCGCCGGCTCACGGCGCCACGTCCAGCGTGCACGACCTGGCCCACTTCGCCCAGGAGCTGCTGCGTCCCACGCTGATCCACCCCGACACGCACCGGCTGGCCACCACCGTCGCGTTCCCCGGCCTGCGAGGCGTCCTACCCGGGGTGGGGCCGCAGGAGGCCAACGACTGGGGCCTCGGCTTCGAGCTCCGCGACCACAAGCACCCGCACTGGACCGGAGCCACCAACTCGCCCGAGACCTACGGCCACTTCGGTGCCGCCGGCACGTTCCTCTGGGTCGACCCGGCGATCGACCGATCCCTGGTGGTCCTCACCGACCGGCCGTTCGGCCCCTGGGCGCTGGAGGCGTGGCCCCCGTTGTCCGACGCCGTGGTGGCCGCCGGCCGAGCTCGGGCACCGGGCCAGTAGCTCGACCTGTCTCTGGTGGTTCGGGTGGGAGGAACCGTCGGGGGCCTTGTCCGGGTTCGAGGTGCCAGCCGTGGTGGGTCTTGCGGCGGTGGCATTCGGGGCAGA
>CAZIVZ010000422.1:0-3280 GCA_964542495.1 uncultured Aquihabitans sp. | reverse complement strand
CCGAGGTGCAGGTGGCCTACGCCATCGGCGTGGCCCACCCGGTCTCGCTGCTCGTGGAGACCTTCGGCACCGCCAAGGTCGAGGAGGCCAAGATCGTCGACGCCGTGCAGCAGGTCTTCGACCTCCGTCCCGGTGCCATCCTCCGTGACCTCGACCTCCGCCGGCCGATCTACCAGAAGACGGCGGCGTACGGTCACTTCGGCCGTCCCGACCCGGACTTCACCTGGGAGTCCACGAGCCGCGCCGCCGACCTCAAGAGCGCACTGGGTCTGTAGCCCGCCGTTCGACCCACGAGGGGGCGGGCACGGGCCCGCCCCCTCGTCGCGTCCGTGGCCGGGCGCCGTGGGTCCGTCCGGCGGTGTGCGATGGTGAGTCGGTGAGCGACGGCGTCGAAGGGCGGGTGGTGCGGGTCCTGCCGGACGTCGCCGCGATCGACAAGGAGTTCGACTACGCCGTGCCCTCGGGCGTGTCGGTCGAGCTGGGCGACGTGGTCCGCATCGTCCTGCACGGCCGACGGGTGGGCGGGTGGGTCACCGCGCTCGACGTCGAGCCTCCTGCGGGAGTGGCGCTGCGGCCGCTGGCGCGCGTCAGCGGTCGGGGCCCGGCGGGCGAGCTGCAGGACCTGGCTCGGTGGGCGGCGTGGCGCTGGGCCGGTCGTCGGGCCACCTTCCTGCGCACCGCCTCCGCCCCTGCGGTGGTCCGGGCCCTGCCGGCTCCGAGCCCGGTCGCGCCAGCTGTGGTCGACCACCATCTGGACCCGGTCATAGCCGACGCGCTGGAGCGGCCCGCGTGCGTCCTGCGGTGGCCCCCGGCCACCGATCGGTACGGGCTGGTCCTGGCGGCGGTGACGGCACCCTCGCCCGTGCCCGGCGGCCGCACCCTGGTCCTGTGCCCGTCGGTGTCCGAGGCGCGAGCGCTCGGCCGCCGGCTGCGCCGCGACGGGGTCCGCACCGCGGTGGTTGCCAACGACGCGTCGGGAGCGGCGGCCGCGGGGGAGTGGGCCCGTGCGCGCGCCGGCGCGGTGGTGGTCGGCGCTCGATCGGCGGCGTGGGCGCCGGCGGCGCCCCTGGGTCGCGTGGTGGTGCTCGACGAGCACGACGAGGCCTACCAGGAGGAGAGCAGCCCCACCTGGCACGCCCGTGACGTGGCGGTGGAGCGAGCCCGGCGCGCCGGCGCACCGTGCCTCCTGGTGTCGCCGACCCCGTCGCTCGAAGCCCTGGCCTGGGCGCCGGTGGTGGTGCCGGCGCGTCACGTCGAGCGGGCCGGGTGGCCCCACGTGGAGGTGGTGGACCAGCGCCAGCTCGACCCCAGCCTCGGCCCGCTGTTCTCGCCCCTGCTCGTGAACCTCGTACGCGGCCCGGGACGGGTCCTCTGCGTCCTCAACCGCACCGGTCGGGCCCGGCTGCTGGCCTGCTCGGCGTGCACCACCCTGGCCCGCTGCGAGGTCTGCGAAGCCGCCGTGGTCCAAGCCGTCGACCCCGACCCCGAACTCGACCCCGACGTGCCGACCTCCGGGCGTGGCCTCGAGGGCCCGCAGCGGTTCGCCTGCCCGCGCTGCGCGACCGAGCGGCCGATGGTGTGCCTGAGCTGTGGCGGCACCCGCTTCAAGGTGCTTCGCCTGGGGGTCAGCCGGGCTCGCGACGAGCTCGAGGCCCTCGCCGGGGAGCCGGTGGCCGAGGTCACCGGCACCACCGCACTGGACGATCCCGCCGTCGGGGCCGCCCGCATCCTCATCGGCACCGAAGCGCTCCTGCACCGCGTGGGCCGGGCCGATGCGGTGGCGTTCCTCGACTTCGACCAGGAGCTCCTCGCCCCGCGCTACCGGGCGGGCGAGCAGGCGCTGGCTCTGCTCGCCCGGGCGGCGCGCGGGGTGCGCCGGCATCCGGGAGGGCACGGGCGGGTGATCGTCCAGACCCGAACGCCGGACCACCCGGCGGTGGTGGCCGCCCGGATGGCGGACCCCGGGCGCGTTGTCGACGGGGAGCTGGCCCTTCGCGGTGCCCTCGGTCTGCCCCCGTCGACGGTGCTGGCGCTGGTGTCGGGTGCCGCGGCGCCTGCCTACATCGCTGCCCTCGGCACGCCGGCCGGGGTCGAGGTTCGGGGTCCGCTCGACGGCACCTGGCGCCTCCGGGCCCCGGACCACCGGACGCTGTGCGATGCCCTCGCCGCCGTCGCCCGCCCCCCCGGCCGCCTCCGCATCGAGGTCGACCCCCTCCGCGCCTGACCGCCCCAGGCGTCGGTGGTTCTGGGTGGAGAACTGGTCCTCATCGAGCCAGTTCGGTACCCAGAGCGGGCCCAGCTTGCTCTGGGTGGAGACCTGATCCTCAGGGAGCCGCTTCAGTACCCGAAACCTGGGCGGTCAGGGGGCGGGCCAGCCCTGGCGGCGGGCCTCGTAGAGGGCGATGCCGGCCGCGGTGGCCACGTTGAGCGACCCGATGCGGCCGAGCTGGGGGATGAACGCCAGCGCGTCGGCTCCGGCGAGCACGGCCGCGCCCAGGCCGCGGTCCTCGTGACCCACGGCCAGGCACACCGAGCCGGTGAGGTCGCAGAGGTGCAACGGCAGTGCGCCGTCGGCCAGCTCCACCCCCACCACCCGGTAGCCGGCGGCGTGGGCGGCGGCGACCGCGGCCGCAGGGTCGGCCACGTGGTGGAACGTGACGAACCGCTGGGAGCCCAGCGCCGTCTTCTGGGTGCCGACATGGGTCTCGAGGGCGGTCTGGCCGGTGAGCCAGATGTCGTCCACCCGCATGGCGGCAGCGGTGCGCACGATCGAACCGACGTTGAACGGCGTGGCGACGGAGTCGAGCAACAGGGCGAGCCGGCCGGGTGCCTGGCGTCGCCACTCTCGATGGAGGCGCTTGAGCTCCGTGCTACCGAGCGACCGGCTCACGTGGCCTCCGCCCGTGCGGCCACGGCGAGCACCCGGTAGCCGGCTCGGGACACCACGCGCGTGGTCGGCCAGCCCTGTTCCTCGAGCCACCGGGCCAGAGAATCGGCGCCAAGGTGCTTCTGGACCACCAGCGATGCCGTGCCCGTGCCGGGCCGGAGCCGCCCGAGCCAGGTGCGCAGGAGTTGGTGGAGCGCCTCCTTGCCGACGCGGATCGGTGGGTTCGACCAGACCTGGTCTGCCACCAGATCGGCAGGCACGTCCTCAGGGGCCACCACGCGGACCCGGTCGCCCACCCCGTTGGCGGCGGCGTTCGCACGGCACAGGTCGCGGGCGCGCTGGTTCACGTCGACGGCCCACACCACCGCGTCGGGTCGGGCGCGAAGCGCGAGG
>CAZIVZ010000421.1:0-3285 GCA_964542495.1 uncultured Aquihabitans sp. | reverse complement strand
GTTCGTCCGCCAGGCCTCGCGCGACCCCAAGGTCCTGGCCATCAAGCTCACCCTCTACCGCACGTCGGGCGACAGCTCGATCATCAAGTCGCTGGTGCGGGCGGCCGAGCGGGGCAAGCAGGTGGCGGCGCTGGTGGAGCTCAAGGCCCGCTTCGACGAGGCGGCCAACATCGGCTGGGCCCGAGCGCTCGAGACCGCCGGGGTGCACGTCACCTACGGCCTGGTGGGCCTCAAGACGCACACCAAGACGGCTCTCGTGGTCCGAGACGAGGGCCACGGCGTGGCCAGCTACTGCCACATCGGTACCGGCAACTACAACGCCAAGACGGCCAAGCTCTACGAGGACCTGGGCCTGCTCACCGCCGACCCGGTGATCGGCGCCGACCTCGCCCAGCTCTTCAACTACCTCACCGGCTACGGCCGCAACGTGCAGTACCGGCGGCTGCTGGTGGCGCCCCACCCGTTGCGCGAGCGGCTCCTGGAGCTGATCGACGGCGAGGTGGCCGCCCACGCCGCCGTGCCGGGATCGGGCCGCATCACCATGAAGATGAACAGCCTGGTGGACCCGGTCTCGATCGACCGCCTGTACGCCGCCTCCCAGGCCGGCGTGTCGATCGACCTCGTGATCCGGGGCATCTGCTGCCTGCGCCCCGGCGTGCCCGGGCTGTCGGAGAACATCCGGGTCCGCTCGCTCATCGGACGGTACCTGGAGCACTCGCGGATCTACCGGTTCGCCAACGGGGGCGGCCTGGGAGACCCCGTGACCTACTTCGGCTCGGCCGACCTCATGCCCCGCAACCTGGACCGCCGGGTCGAGGCCCTGGTGCCGATCAACGATCCGGCGCTCGAGCGCCGGCTCACCGAGATCCTCGACGTGAACCTGGCCGACGACGCCCTGGCGTGGTCGCTCGGCCCCGAAGGCACGTGGTCGCGGGTGGAGCGTCGGGTGGGGCTCAACGCCCACCTCCGGTTCCAGGAGCTGGCCCTGGCCCGGTCTCGCCGTGTCGAGGCCTGACCCCGACCCCGACCCGGACCTCGGCGTGGAGGTCCGCGCCGGCGGCGGCGTGGTCTGGCGGCGGACGGCGGCGGGCGGCCTGGAGGTGCTGGTGGTGCACCGGCCCCGATACGACGACTGGTCGTTGCCCAAGGGCAAGTGCGGTGCCGGCGAGTCCTACCGGGACGCCGCCGCTCGGGAGGTGGCCGAGGAGACCGGGGCGATGTGCCGCCTCGGCCCGGAGCTGCCCGACGTGCGCTACCGGGACCACAAGGGCCGATCGAAGCGCTCCCGGTACTGGGCGATGGAGCACCTGCGGGGTGCGTTCGAGCCGAACGACGAGGTGGACGAGGTGCGCTGGTTGCCCCTCCCGGAGGCCATGGCCCTGCTCACCTACCCACACGACCGTCCGGTGGTGGCGGCGCTGTCGGACGTGCTGTCGCCTTCCTGAGCACCCTGCTCGAACTGTTGGGGGGTCGTTCACCTCTCGTTCACCGTCCTCCCGCTGCGGCGACACCGGGCCTCCGTACCGTCCTGGTCGTCATGTCGACACCTGTTCGCCCAAGGAGGGCATCCGTGATCTCGAAGAAGCACCAGGCTTCGCTCGCCGCAGTACTCATCGTCCCCGCGCTGCTCCTCGGGGCCTGCGGCAAGAAGACCGACGACGAGGGCACCGGCGGCGCGACCGAGGCGACCGTGCCCGCCGGCGTGTCCGGCTCGGTGACGGTGTCGGGCTCGTCCACGGTGGAGCCCATCACCAACTTCGTCCGCGAGGACTTCATCGCCCAGAACGACCAGGTCGACATCTCCGTCGACGGGCCCGGCACCGGCGACGGCTTCAAGCTCTTCTGCAACGGCGAGACCGACATCTCCGACGCCTCCCGCCCGATCAAGGAAGAGGAAGCGGCCGCCTGCAAGGAGAACGGCGTCGAGTTCATCGAGCTCCCGGTGGCCATCGACGGCCTCTCGGTCATCACCGCCGAGTCGAACCCGCTCGAGTGCCTGAACTTCGCCGACCTCTACGCCCTGGCCGGACCGGAGTCCGAGGGCTTCGAGAAGTGGACCGACGCCCAGGCCCTGGCCGCCGAGCTGGGCTCTGACACCGAGTTCCCCGACGAGAACCTGGTGGTGACCGCCCCCGGCTCGGAGTCGGGCACCTACGACAGCTTCATCGAGATCGCCCTCAAGGGCACCGCCGAGGCCCGCACCGAGGCCGGCAAGATCACCGAGGATCAGGCCGGCACCGTGCGCGCCGACTACTCGGCCAGCCCCAACGACAACGCCATCATCGAGGGCGTGGCCGGTGACCCGGGCGGCTTCGGCTGGGTGGGCTTCGCGTTCGCCGACCAGGCCGAAGGCGTGAAGCTCATGCCGATCGCCAAGGAGTCGGGCGGCGACTGCATCGCCCCCAACGCCGAGACGATCCAGGACGGCAGCTACCCCATCTCCCGCACGCTGTACATCTACGTGAACGCGGCCAAGGCCAAGAAGAGCGAAGCCGTCTCGGCGTTCGTCGACTTCTACCTCGACGGCCTCACCGGGTTCGTGGAGGCGGCCGACTACGTGCCGCTCGCCGACGAGGCCGCCACGAACCAGACCTGGGAAGATCGCACCGTCGGCACCACCGCCGGCTAGTCCCGGTCGTCGACCCCGGGCAGGCGGGCCCGGGGTCGAAGACGGCCTTCTCGCCGTTCCTGCCCCCCCACCGCACGAGGATCGATGACCGCAACCACCCCTTCCCCGCCCGGGGGCCCGCTCTCGCTGGGTGATCTGGCCGGTGACCCCAAGCGCGTGGCGATCGAACGTGGCGTCCGCGTGTCGCTCACCCTGGCCGCCGCCACCTCCGTGGTGATCAGCCTCGCCATCTTGTACGTGCTCTTCCGCGATGCGCTCGCCTTCCTGGGGTCGATCAACCTCGGCGATCTCGGCGACGACGTGTGGCTGCCCCGCGGCGGCCGCTACGGCCTGCTGTCGCCCGTGCTCGGCACGATGTGGGTGACGGTGGTGGCGGTGCTCATCGCCGGTCCCATCGGCCTCGGTGCCGCGGTGTACCTCTCCGAGTACGCCCGGCCCCGCACCCGCCGCCTGGTCAAGCCCGTCGTCGAGGTGCTCGCCTCCATCCCGTCGGTCGTGATCGGCTTCTTCGCCATCCGGTTCGTCGCTCCGGAGATCACCGAGAAGATCTTCACCGACTCGCCGTCGAACAACCTGCTGGTCGCCGGCATCGGCGTGGGGCTGCTCACCATCCCGCTCATGACCTCGGTGTCCGAGGACGCTCTGCGGGCCGTGCC
>CAZIVZ010000420.1:0-3305 GCA_964542495.1 uncultured Aquihabitans sp. | reverse complement strand
CCCTCGAACACGAACTTGCGAGCGCCGTCCTTCAAGAAGCGATCCAGCAGGCCGGGCGAGGGCACGTGCAGGTAGGTGCTGATGCCGGCGGCCTCGAGCGGCGCAGCCTGCGACGGGCGGCCGCCGGCGATGAGCGCCACGGGCGGGGCCACCTCGTGCACCACCTCGAGCTGCTCGGCCCGCAGCTCGGCCGGCACGAAGCCGAGCACGCCCACGCCCCACGGCCGGTCGCCGAGCAGCTCGGCGGTCTCCTGGAGGAGCTGGCGCACCTCGGGACCGGGGAGCAGGGCGAGCGCCAGGAACGGCAGCCCGCCACCATCGGCGACGGCGGCGGCGAAGGCGGCCCGGTCGCTCACGCGGGTCATGGGGCCCTGGGCGATGGGGTACCGGGTGCCGTGGGAGCCGGCCACGCCGGCGCCCGGGGCCAGCGGCGGCGAGGAGGCGGCGGCGGCCAGGTGCCGGGCCACGCCGTCGCGCACCGCTCTCACCACGCCGCCGACGGTGACGTGGCGGCGAGCCAGACCGGCGGCGAACGCGCCGTCCTGACCGAAGGGCAGGAGCTGGCGGCGCGGGTCGGCGCCGATCAGGGCGGCCACCTCCGCCGCGTCGGCGGTGTCGGGCAACGAGGCCGCCGGGAGGTCCGGACGCGTGTAGAAGCGGTGGCCACCGACCACCCGGGTCTCGCTGCCGTCCATGGCCTCCAGGGCACGCCGGGCGTCGACGCCGAGACCGCCCTCGCGCAGGAGCCCGAGCTGGACGTCGAGCACCACGCCGGCGCCGCCGCCGGCAACCACGGCGGCCGCCGTGTGGACGCCGATGCCGCCGCGCACCCAGACGGGCACCTTCAGGTCGACGAGCTGCTGGAACAAGATGAAGGCCTCGGTGGTGCCCACCGCACCGCCGGCCTCGCAGCCCGATGCCACCAGGCCCAGGGCGCCCGCGGCCACCGCGGCCTGGCCGGTGCCACGGTCGGTGACCTGAGCCACCACGCGGTACCCCGCCGCCCGCCACGCGAAGATGGCGTCGGCGGCACCGAGGCCGTGGCCCGCCGCGTCCACCACCAAGGCGGCCACGAGCTCAGAGGCGCCGAGGGCGGCGACCGGGGCGAGGTCGGCAGGCGACAGCGAGGCCGCCGGGCGCAACCAGATCGAGGTGACCCCGCGGCGACGGAGGTCGGCGGCGAGATCAGCGGCCTCAGCCCCGGTGCGGAGGTCCAAGATCCCGACCCCGCCGGCGCGACCGGCGGCGGCGACGAGGGCGGCGTTGGCCGCACCGCAGGGGTCGGCAGCCAGCACGAGTTCGGCATCGGTGCGCATCACGGTCTCCGGCGGCATCCGTCGGACCTCCAGGTGGAGCAGACGACGGGGTGGGTTCAGGGCGGGGCGGGGCACCGTGGGGGGCGGGCGCCAGGGTCAAGGGGTGGGGTGAGCCAGGGTGTACCAAGCGAACCTGGCCCCTGGGGTGACGGGGGTGCAAAAGGTGAGCGAAGGCTCACCAATCGTAGCCGCATCCACCACCACGGTCCGTGGCCGGGGCCTACGATGCTGGCTCGGCCGGCACGGAGGTCCACAGGTGCGGAGACTCGCGGGAAGTGACGCAGGGTTCTTGTTCGTCGAGAGCCCCACCCAGAGCTCCACGTGCATCGACATCGCCGAGCTCGGCCCGGCCGCCGACGGACGGGGCCCGCTCACGCTCGCCGAGCTCGGGCACCACCTCGAGGCCCGCCTCCACCTGGTCCCCCACCTGCGGTGGCGCCTCGAGACGGTGCCGCTCGAGATCGCCCACCCGGTGTGGGTCCGAGACGGCGACTTCGACCTCGGCTACCACCTGCGCGAGGCCACCGTCGAGGGACCCGGGGCGCCGGCCGACCTCGACCGGCTGGTGGCCGAGCGGTTCACCGCCCCGCTCGACCGCCGCCACCCGCTGTGGCAGATCGTGCTCGTCCACGGTCTGGCCGGTGACCGCCAGGCGATCGTCTTGCGCTTCCACCACTCGGTGGCCGACGGCCTGGGGCTGATCACCACGATCAGCGAGCTGTTCGGCGACCGCCCCGTGGGCCCGCCGCCTCCGTTCCGCGGCGAGTCCCCCAGCCGGTTCCGCGTGTTCGTGCTGGCGCTGCTGCACCAGCTGCGGGCCTGGGTGGCGGCGCCCCGGCTCCTCGTCGCCACGCTCCGGCGCTTCAAGGCCACCGACGAGCGCCGGAGCTCGGCACCGGTGCCGGTGCCACGGCCCATGGGTGATGCGCCGCCCACCCGCCTCAACCGCTCCGACGACGCCGTGCGCACCTTCGCTCGCACCCGCCTGGCCCTCGGCGATGTCCGGGCCATCAAGGACGCGGCAGGGACCACGGTGTCCGACGTCGTGCTGGCCGTGGTGGCCGGGGCCCTGCGCCGGTCGCTGCTGATGGCCGGCGAGCTCCCCGACACGCCCCTCGTGGTCAACGTCCCGCTCGGGACCGACCCGCCCGGAGCGCCATCGCGCACGTCCGGGAACGTGTTCGCCAACTTCTTCGCCTACCTGGCCACCGACGTCGAGGACCCCCGCGAACGCCTGGCCGCCATCGCCGCCAACACCGCCGAATCGAAGCGCCAGCTCGAGATCCTGGGCCTGGACACCCTGCCGAGCTGGCTCGACCGCTTCCCCCCGGCCATCGCCGGGCCGCTCGCCCGGAGGATGGCCCGCCGCCTGCGCGACGGCAACCACCCGCCCGACTTCAACGTCTTGGTCTCCAACGTGCGCATCCCCTCGGAGCCCCGGTCCATCGGCACCCGGCCCTTCACCCGCCTCACCATGTCGGGACCGGTGGCCGACGGCGCCGGGCTCAACATCACCGTGGCCGGCCTGGGCCCGCACCTCGAGGTGGCGATCACCGCCAACCCCGCCGCCGTCGAGGACCCGCACGAGCTGGCCGCACTCCTGAAGGGCGCCCTGGCCGAGCTCCTGCGCGCCTTCGACCTCCAGCCCATCGCCGTCACGGGAGCCTCGTCAGGTGCATCGCCTCAGCGGTGAAGATGCGGGGTTCCTGTCCATGGAGCTGCCCGAGCAGCCCATGAACACCATGGCCGTGGCGGTGCTGGACCGGGGCCAGGGTCCCCGGCTCACGCTCCCCGACGTACGCCGGCACCTCGAGCGCCGCCTCCCGCAGCTCCCGTCGTTCCGGTGGCGGGTGGTCCGCGTGCCGCTCGGGCTCCACCACCCGGTGTGCGTCGACGACCCCGACTTCGACCTCGACTTCCACCTGCGCAGCGCGGTCCTGGAGGGCACGGGAGACGACGCCGACCTGAACGCCCTGTTCGCGCGCATCG
>CAZIVZ010000419.1:0-3309 GCA_964542495.1 uncultured Aquihabitans sp. | reverse complement strand
TACGAATATGTGTGTTTTCTCGAGAGGCAATTTGCTGCAGCATGAAGTACGGCTGCCCGAGCGCGAGACCACGGCGGCCACCGCCACCCGCTCCGCCGGGCGACCGTGGGTAGCCCCGAGCTCCTCCACCAGCCGCCGGCCCTGGCGGCGCAGGCGGGCGTCGAGGTGGGCGGTGCCGACCGCCGCGGCGGCCATGGGGTGGCCCACCACGCCGGGATCGGTGCCGGCGAGCAGCGCCGGGCCCAGCTCCTCGCGGAGCACGAGCCAGGCGCCGGCGGTGTGCTCGGCGGTGTAGGTGGGCCGGGCCAGCGCCGAGCACTCCCCCCATCCCGTGCTGCCGTCGGCCAAGGTGATCCGCACCAGGACCAGGTCGCGCGCCACCTCGGCACCGTGGGCCGAGGTGAGCGGCGTGCGCAGCGGCACCCGCACGCGCACCAGCTCGACCTCGACCGGGGTCCCCGCGCCCGCGGCCACGGCGACTCAGGTCCGCACCGCGAAGTCGCGGCACCAGTGCAGGTAGGTGACGACGTCGGCCGGTTCGGGCTCGTGGTCCGAGCCGTACTGGGTCTCCAGGCGGAACCGCAGGTAGCCGGCGTCGGGGACGGGCAGGAACGGGGGGCGACGCCACCACCCCGGCGCGGCCAGCCGGAACGCCTGGCGGACGGCGGTGACCCACAGGCCCGGTCGGCGCGCCAGCGCCAGCGCCACGGTCAACCACCAGCGCGGCGCGGTCACCGGACGCCCACCTCGTGGCCCAGGCCCCGCCACGCCACCGCAGCCGCCCCCACCAGCGGGCCCTCGGCCCCGAGGCCGCCGGGTCGGATCACCGCGCCCCGGGTGTGGGCGATGCAGGCGGTGCGGTCGAGCTCGTCCTGGGCGGCGGCGAAGAACGTGGGGCCGAACCCGAGCGCCACCGAGCCGGCGACGCACGCCAGCCGGAGGTCGAGCAGGTTGGCCACGGAGCCGACGGCACGGCCCACGAGCGCGCCGGTGCGCCGGCGCACCTCGTCGGAGGCCTCGCGCGCGGACCGGCCGGTGACGGCGGCGATCGCCGAGCCGGAGGCCTCGGCCTCCAGGCAGCCCCGGGCGCCGCAGACGCACGGCCTCCCCCCGGGCTCCACCACCACGTGGCCGATGTGGCCGGCGTTGCCGTCGGCCCCGTCGAGCAGGCGTCCGTCGAGCACGATCCCGCCACCCACACCGGTGGACACCACCATCGCCAGGTAGTCGCTCGTGCCGGCCGCGGCCCCCCGCCAGCCCTCGCCCAGCGCCAGCGCCTTGGCATCGTTGTCGACCCAGGTGGGGAGCTCGACGTGGGCGGCCAGGCGCGCCCGCAGGGGGAAGCCCTGCCACTCCGGGATGTTCAGGGGCGAGACCGCCTCACCGCCCGCTCGCATGGGCCCTCCGCAGCCCACGCCGCACGCCACCACCGCCACCTCCGCCTCCTGGCGCACGGCGTCGATCAGCGCGGCGAGGGTGGCCAGGAGGCCGTCGGCACCCGCGCCGGCGGTGGGCACCTGGCTGCGGGTCACCACGACCCCCTCGGCGTCGACCACCCCCGCGGCCATCTTCGTCCCACCGATGTCGACGGCCAGCACGTGCTCCACGGGTGGAGCATGGCATGGCCGCCACGGGCGAGGCGTCGCTCGATCCACCCCGGAGTATCCTGCGACCTCCACGACCCCCACCAGGAAGTCGCCACAGGTGGCAAGCCGAGACGCAGAAGACCGGCCCGCGGACCGCCCGGAGAGCTTCGCCGGACTCCACCAGGCCTTGGCCGCCAACGTGTCCCAGGTGATCCAGGGGAAGGCCGAGGTGATCGACCTGGCGCTGGTGTGCCTCATCGCCGAGGGCCACCTGCTGGTCGAGGACGTGCCCGGCGTCGGCAAGACCACGCTGGCCAAGGCCATCGCCACGTCGATCGACACGTCCTTCGGGCGCATCCAGTTCACCCCGGACCTCCTCCCCACCGACGTCGTGGGCGTCAGCATCTGGGATCGCGGCACCAACCGGTTCGAGTTCCGGCCGGGGCCCGTGTTCGCCAGCATCGTGCTGGCCGACGAGATCAATCGGGCCTCGCCCAAGACCCAGTCGGCCCTGCTCGAGGCCATGGCCGAGGGCCACGTCACCGTCGACGGGATCACCCACGTGCTGCCGCCGCCGTTCATGGTGATCGCCACCCAGAACCCGATCGAGCACGAGGGCACCTACGCCCTGCCCGAGAGCCAGCTCGACCGATTCCTCATGCGATTGTCGATCGGGTACCCGGACCGAGACGCCGAGATCGACGTGCTCCAGGCCCACGGCGACGACGACCGCTCCTCCTCGCTGCTGCCCGTGCTCACCGCGGCCCAGGTCAACGGCCTGGTGGCCGCTGCCCGCGGCGTGCACGTGGCCGCGGCGCTCCAGGGCTACGTGGTCGACCTGGCCGAGGCCTCGCGCCGGCACCGGGCCACCGCCGTGGGCATGTCGCCCCGGGCGTCGCTCGCCCTCCAGAAGGCGGCCCGCGCCCGAGCCGCCACCCGGGGGCGCACCTTCGTGGTGCCCGACGACATCAAGGCCCTGGCCCACCCCGTCCTGGACCACCGCATCATCCTCAGCCCCGAGGCGCAGGTGGGCGGCATCAGCGCCGCGGACATCGTCGACGACGTGCTGGCCTCCGTGGCCGTGCCCGCACCCCAAGCGGCCGACGCGGTCGGCTGAGGTCGACCCCCATGGTCACCCGCGCCGGATGGTCGCTGGCCATCGGCGCCATCGCCACCCTCGCGCTCGGCCGGATCCTCGGGCTCCCCGAGCTGGCCGTGCTGGGCACCACCGGCCTGGTCCTCGTGGCCGTCGCCGTGGCGCGGGCCCGCCGACCGCTCCCCCACCTCGAGGTGGTCCGCACCGTGCACCCGGCGCGCGTGCCGGTGGGCGGGCGCAGCCGGGTGGAGCTGCTCGTCACCAACCGTGCCCGGCGTCGCACCCCGCTGCTCACCCTGCACGATCCCGTCGCCGGGACCATCGGCGCCCGGGTGGCGCTGGCCCCGCTCGAACCCGGCGCGTCCCAGGCCGCCAGCTACCGGCTCCCCGCGGATCGGCGCGGGCTGGTGGAGATCGGCCCGCTCACGGTGCACCGCACCGACGCGTTCGGCCTGGCCCGGCGCACGGCCACGGTGGCCGGCGCCGATGCGCTCACCGTGCTGCCCACCGTCTCGCCGCTGCGCGGCGGGGGCACCGGGCGCGGGCTCGACGACCCGCTGGCCGGCCTCGCCCAGCGTCGCGCCGGCGGGGCCGGCAACGACGACTTCTCCACGCTGCGCCCCTACG
>CAZIVZ010000418.1:0-3315 GCA_964542495.1 uncultured Aquihabitans sp. | reverse complement strand
CGTCCGTGGCGGTGGTGCGCGCCGCGACCGACCGGTCCGGCGAGCAGCGCGTTGCCGCCGAGCGGCTCGACCGGGGGGAATGGCAGGCACCGCTGCCGGGCGCGGCCCACGGTGACCGCTACTGGCTGGAGCTCGACGGCCGGCGGTGGCCGGACCCGTGGTCGCGGTGGCAGCCCGAGGGGATCGACGGGCCGTCGGCCCTGGTGGCGCCCGAGGTGATCGGTGCCGTGCCGCCCGGCACGTCGGGCCGCCCCGCGGGCCCACCGGGCGGATGGGATGGGCAGGTGGTCTACGAGCTGCACGTCGGCACCTTCACGCCCCAGGGCACCTTCGCCGCCGCCGCCGCCCGGCTCGACGACCTCGTCTCCCTCGGCGTGTCGGTGGTGGAGCTGATGCCGGTGAACCAGTTCCCCGGCGAGCGCGGGTGGGGCTACGACGGGATCTTCTGGTCCGCCGCCCAGCACAGCTACGGCGGGCCGGCCGAGCTGGTACGCCTCGTCGACGCCGCCCACGAGCGGGGCCTGGCGTTGATCCTCGACGTGGTGTTCAACCACGTCGGCCCCACGGGAGACACGCTGCTCGGAGCGTTCGGCCCGTTCTTCACCGATCGCCACCGGACGCCGTGGGGGCCGGCGATCAACGTCGACGGACCCGGGTCCGACGCGGTGCGCCACACGATCCTGGCCGCCGTCGACTGGTGGGTGCGCGACGTGGGCTTCGACGGCGTGCGCGTCGACGCCTGCCACGCCATTGCGGACCACGGCGCCCGGCACGTGCTGGCCGAGCTCACCGACCGGGTGCACGCCGCCCGGCCCGGCTCGTGGGCCGTGGCCGAGAGCGGCCTGAACGACCCGCGGGTGGTGCGTCCCGAGCGCTCCGGGGGCTGGGGGTTCGACGTCGACTGGGCCGACGACTTCCACCACGCCCTCCGCACCCTGCTCACCGACGATCGCCGAGGTTGGCTCGCCGACTTCGGCGACGTGGCCCAGCTCGCCAAGGCCTTCGACCGGCCGCTGGTCCACGACGGCACCTGGTCCGGCTACCGCGACCGGACCTTCGGCGCCTCAGCGGCCGATGTCGACCCCACCCGCTTCGTGGTCTTCGCCCAGAACCACGACCAGGTGGGCAACCGCCCACGCGGTGACCGCCTCCCCCGCGAGGTGCGGGCGCTCGCCGCTCTGTGCACGCTGTTCAGCCCATCCACCCCGCTGCTGTTCATGGGCGAGGAGTACGGCGAGGACGCGCCGTTCCAGTTCTTCACCGACCACCGGGACCCCTACGTCGCCGACGCCACGCGCCAGGGCCGTCGCGCCGAGTTCGCCGGGTTCGCCGACGGCGGCGACGTGCCCGATCCGCAGGCGCCGGCCACCTTCGACGCGTCGAAGCTGACGCGGGTGGTCGACGCCGAGCTGCACGAGCTCTACCGGCGCACGATCGGTCTCCGGCCCCGGTTCGGGCCGGTCACCACGTCCAGCGCCTTCGATGAGGCTGCCAGGTGGCTGCGGGTCGAGCGGGGCTCCTGGCGGCTCGTGGCCAACTTCTCCCACCGGATGGCGGCCGTACCCTGCCGCCCGGGCGGGATCGAGGTGACCACGCACCCGGTGGCGCGCTGGGGCCGGACGGCCTCGGGTGACCCCGCGGTCGTGCTCCCGGCCCGATCCGGCGCGCTCGTCGACGGCCAGCGCGGCGCGTGAGCGGCGCGACCTCGGGTGCGACCGCCGTGCCGTGGCGGGCCACCTACCGGGTGCAGCTCTCGGTGAGCACCACCTTCGTCGACGTCGAGGCCCTCGTGCCCCACCTGGCCGACCTGGGGATCTCGCACCTCTACCTCTCCCCGGTGCTCGAGGCGGTGGCCGGATCCACCCACGGCTACGACGGCACCGACCCGACCACGGTGTCGCGCGAGCGGGGCGGCGAGACAGCGCTGCGACGGCTTCGCGAGGTGGCCCACGGGCACGGGCTGGGTCTGCTGGTCGACATCGTGCCCAACCACCTGGCCGCGTCCGACGAGACGCCGTGGTGGGTCGATCCGGTCGAGCGGGCCCGGGTCTTCGACGTCGACGGCGATAGCGGGTGGTACCGGCGCTTCTTCGACATCGACGGGCTCGCCGGGGTCCGCCAGGAGGACCCGGAGGTCTTCGAGCGCACGCACGCCAAGGTGCTGGAGCTGGTGCGCGACGGCGTCATCGACGGCCTGCGCATCGACCACCCCGACGGGCTCACCGACCCGGCCGGCTACCTCGACCGCCTGGCCGAGCAGGCCGGGGTGCCCATCTGGGTCGAGAAGATCCTGCACCCGGGTGAGGCACTGCGGCCGTGGCCGGTGGAGGGGACGGTGGGCTACGAGTACGCGGCCGAGGTCGGTGCCCTGTTCAGCGACCCCGACGGCGAAGCACCGCTCACCGAGCTGTACCGGGACCTCACCGGTGATCGCGAGCCGTTCGCCGACGTCGCCAGGGCGGCGAAGCGCGAGCAGATCGAGGGCCCGTTCCACCGGGAGCTGGCGCGGCTGGCTGCGCTGGCGCCGGACCTCGACCCCGGGGCGGTGGCCGACGCGGTGGTGGGACTGCCCACGTACCGGACCTACGTGGAACCGGTGTCGGGCCAGGTCGACCGAGCGGACCGTGAGCTCGTCGCCGCGTCGGGCGCCTCCGAGCAGCTCGCCCGACGCCTCCTGCTCGACGACCCGGCGCCACCCGAGCTGGTCACCCGGTTCCAGCAGCTGACCGCGCCCGTCAGCGCCAAGGCGGTGGAGGACACGGCGTTCTACCGGTCGGTCCGGCTGCTGGCCCACAACGAGGTCGGCAACGATCCGAGCCGCTTCTCCCTGCCGGTCGACGCGTTCCACGACGCCTGCGCCGATCGCGCCGAGCGGCACCCGCGCATGCTCCTGGCCGCCACCACCCACGACACCAAGCGCTCCGCCGACACGCGGGCGCGCCTGCTGGCCCTGACCGCCATCCCCCAGGCGTTCGACCTCCACGTGCGGCGGTGGTTCGCCGTCACCGACCACCTCGTGGGCCGCCCCGGCCCCACCGGGCGCGAGCGGTGGTTCCTGTTCCAGACCCTGCTCGGGTCGTGGCCCCTCACCTTCGACCGCCTCGAGTCCTACCTCCTCAAGGCCGCCCGTGAGGCGGGGCTCACCACCGACTGGGTCGACGGCGACCCGCACCACGAGGCGGCGCTGGTGGCGTTCGCGCGGCAGCTCTTCGAGGTCCCCGCCTTCTGGTCCGACTGCATCCCGTTCTCCCAGCGGGTGCCCCGGCTGGGCGACCGGATGGCGGTGGCCCAGGTTCTGCTTCGGGCCACCACCCC
>CAZIVZ010000417.1:0-3316 GCA_964542495.1 uncultured Aquihabitans sp. | reverse complement strand
CCCGTCGGGCCGCCACCAGGGCGCTGGCCAGGCCGAGCACCAGCAGCAGCATCGACCAGAACAGCACCGCCCCCACGTCGAAGCGCAGCGAGATGGAGCCCGCCCGGGCTTGCGACAGCGGGGCGTAGAGCGCGGTGCCCACCGCGATGCCCGCGGCCATGACGATCAGCACCTGCGCGAGCAGCGAGCGCACGAGCGTTGACGAGCGGGCGCCGATGGCGTGCAGCAGGGTGAGCGACGCCGACTTCTGGAACGTGACGATCAGGAAGAACAGACCGGTGACGAGCGGCACCACCAGGCCGTACAGGAGGAAGATCACCTGGAACGACTGACGGACCTCGGCCACACCGGGCGCCTCGTCGGCCGCTTCGGACCGGGTGAGGGCGTCGGCCTCGTCACTGGCGCCGTTGATCCGGCGGGCCAGCTCGGCGTCGGTGACGCCCGGCTCGGGCCGCACGGCGATGGCGCTCGGGAGCACCGCGGTGGCGTCGGGGTTGGTCGTCCGCACCACCGACTCGTAGTCCGGCCAGGCCACGAACAAGGTGGGCGTCACCTGGATCTGGGCGTCCTCGGCCAGACCGACCACCGTCAGCGGGCGCGCCTCGGGGGCACCCGCCACCGCGGGCACCACCGCCACCTGGTCACCAAGCCCGAAGTCGTCGGCGCTCCCCACCGCCTCGCCGGCCGCCTGCGGCCGCCGGCCGGCGCTGAGCTGGCGGGGATCGCCCAGGCCCGACGTCTCGAACCCGATCACCGCGGCATCGCTCTCGGCGCCGCCCTCCACCTGCACGGTGAACGTGCCCTGGCCGAGCCGACCGGCCCGGGCCACGCCGTCGACCGCGCCGATCGCCTGCTCGAGGTGCGGCGTGATCACGCTCCCCTGGAAGGTGCGCTGCCCGTCGACGCTGTAGACGATCACGGGCGCCGACTGGGCGCGGATGGCCCCCACGAAGCCGGTGATGAGCCCGTCCTGGAGCGCCTGCTGGGTGAGGATCAAGAACACGAGCAGGCCGATGGCCGCCACCAGCAGCCCGAAGCGGACCTTGGCCCGACGGAGCTCACGAAGGGCCAGGAACACGGCGAGACCCTACCGGCGGCTCGGCGCGTTCCGACCCCGCTGACCGGGCGATCCTTGCTCCTCACGGGGGTCGGCCCAGGGCGCGCGGGCCGACCACCACTCGTCGATCTCGTGGCGCTCGGTCAGGCCGTAGGCCGCGGCCATGGCGGCGAGGAACGCCGCCCGGTCGCGGGCGCGCAGCGCCTCGGCGCCGGCTCGCCAGGCGTCGAGGTCGACGGGGAGCGGGAGCGCCTCGACGCTCGCCACGCGATGGCGGATGGCATCTCTCGCTCGCGCCGAGCCGGCGGTGGCGGCCAGGGCGGCGAGCGATCCGACCGGCGAACAGATCACCGCCGCCACCTCCCACAGCCGCTCGGGCGGGGCCAGCACCGCCACCGTGGGCGTGGAGGCCACCCACCGGCCGCCGGCGTCGACGGCTGCCTCGCCCACCCGGGTCTGGGTGGCCACGACCACCTTGGGGCGGCCGACGGCGGTCACCCAGGCGGCCGCGCGCCCGCCGGCCGCGGCCACCGCCGGCAGGTCCACCACCGGACGGTGGAACCGCTGCCGGGCGAAGCTGGCCGGCCGCTCGCCCCACGCGCACCGCCCGGGATCGATCAGGCCCGACGTGACCAGCGGGGCCCACCGCTCCGGGAGCTCGTCGAGGTGGTCGACGGGGTGGTCGTGGCCCAGGTCGGGCGCCTCGTGGACGTGGCCGACGAGGCCGTAGTACTCGTCTCGGAACCCGGCCTTCGCCGTGGCGATCGATCCGAGGTGGCCCGACCACCGGACCTGCGGGTCGGGCACGCCGAGGGCCGCCAGGGCATGGGCCGCCCAGCCCGATCCCGCGCCCTGGCCCGCCGCAGCGAGCGATGCGAGGGAACCGGCCGACGCCGTGGGCACCTCGGCCACCGACGGCCCCCGCCACCGGCGGACCGGGGCAACTCGTCGGGATGGTCCCGCGGCATCGATGCCGACCTCGCGGCCCGCTCGCTCCTCGGGGCGCTCCAGGACCACGGCGCACACCTGCACCTCGGCACCGAACACGTCCTCGCCGTCGAGCCACAGGCCGGTCAGGTCAGCGCGCTCGGCGGCGGCCGCCCGCGAGTCGGCGGCGTCGCGGTTGGCCAGCACCGAGGCGGGCTGGATCAGCACCAGCCGGCCGCCCGGGGCCAGCGCCCGGGCCCCGGCCACCAGGAACAGCGAGGCGGTGTCGGTGTAGGGCCGGACCACGTCGGCGCCCCAACGCGCCCGCAGCGCGGCCCGCGCCTCGGCCGGCCGGATCGACGCGCCCGCGAGCTGGCCCTGGAACGGCGGGTTCCCCACCACCGCGTCGAACCCCGACGCAGCGGCCACGGCGAGAGGACCGTCTCCGTCTCCGTCGCCGTCACCGTCACCATCACCCTCACCGTCGAGCAGTGCGTCGCCCACGGCCAGGTGCGTGCCGGGCCGGGCGTCGACGCCGTGGCGGTGCGCCCACCACACCAGCGCCGCTTCGGCCACGGCCACCGCGCCGGGGTCGATGTCGGTGCCCCACAACCGCTCCCCCACCACCTCGGCCGGGGCCACGCCGGCGGCCACGAGGGCATCGGCCGCGGCCAGCAGGAACGCGCCTCCCCCGCAGGCGGGGTCCCAGATCCGGCGGGGCACCCGCTCCGACGAGGTCGGCGCCGCCGAGCGCGGGATCACCAGCCGCACCAGGCGAGCGGCGAGGTCGACCGGCGTGTAGTGGGCCCCGGCGGCGCGCGCCTCGGGGGCCAGGGCGCGCTCGTAGCGCTGGCCGAGCAGCGCCGGCCCGACGGCTGGATCGTGTGGGACCTCGACGGTGGACGGCTCCGCCTCGATGCCGTCGATGCGGAGCCCGGGAGGGACGGCCCAGCCCCCGGCGGCACCGACCGACCGGATCACCTCCGCCGCCCGGCGGAGGTGGGGGTCAGACGCCGTCGTCAGGGTTCCACGCCGTGAGGTCGGCGAGGATCGTGTTGTTGGAGAAGACCTCGTGCATGGGCTGGTCGATGCCGAGGCGCTTCTGGAGACGCTTCACCTCGAGCTCCTGGTCCCACAGCAGCAGCGTGACCACCAGCCCCGAACCGCCGGCACGAGCGGTTCGGCCGGAGCGGTGGAGGTAGGCCTTGTGGTCTTCCGGCGGGTCGTAGTGGATGACGATGTCGATGTCGTCGACGTGGATGCCGCGGGCGGCCACGTCGGTGGCCACGAGCACGTGGAGCTTGCCGGCGGTGAAGTCGGCCAGCGACTTCT
>CAZIVZ010000416.1:0-3335 GCA_964542495.1 uncultured Aquihabitans sp. | reverse complement strand
AGCGCGGCGAGCTGGGTGGACGGCGATCCGCCCGCCTCTGCCACCCGCTCCGCGCCCAGGATCACCTCGTCCATCACCCGGTCGTGGATGGCGGCGAGCAGCGCCTCCTTGGAGCCGATGTAGTGGTAGAACGCGCCCTTGCCCAGGCCGTTGACCTCGCAGAGCTCCACGATGCCGGTGGCGTGGTAGCCGTTCTGGGCGAAGACCCTGGCCGACGTGTCGACGATGGCGGCCACGCGCGCCTGCCACTTCTCGCTCCGACTCGGCTCGGGGCTCGCCGGGGTCCCAGGCATGGGGCGCGACGGTACACGGGGCGGTCGGCGCGGCCGATCGGTCACCGGTGAACCCGCTGCGCTTCGACGGACGGGTGGCGGTGGTCACCGGAGCCGGGCGCGGCCTCGGCCGGGCCTACGCCCGGCTGCTGGCCGAGCGCGGCGCGAGCGTGGTGGTGAACGATCTCGGCACCTCCACGGGCGGGTCGGGCGACGACGCCGGACCGGCCACCGCGGTGGCCGCCGAGATCGTGGCCGCCGGCGGGTTTGCCCTGGCCGACACCAACGACGTGTCGACGATCGCGGGGGCCGACGCCCTCGTGGCCGCGGCCACCGAGGCGTTCGGCACCGTCCACGTGGTGGTGAACAACGCAGGGATCATCCGCTGGGCCGGCCTGCCCGACGCCGACCTGGCCAACCTCGAGCGCCACTGGGCGGTCCACGTGGCGGGCTCGTTCAACACCACGCGCGCCGCGTGGCCCCACCTGGTGGCGCAGGGCTACGGGCGCATCGTGATGACCACCTCGGCGGGGCTGTTCGGCCTGCCGGCCAACCTCGGCTACGCCACCGCCAAGGGAGGCGTGGTGGGCATGGCTCGGAGCCTGGCCACCGCCGGAGCCCCCCACGGCATCGCCGTGAACCTGATCGCACCGGCGGCCCAGACCCGCATGGCCGGACCGGCGGCGAAGGGCTCCGACCCCGACGCCGGCCCCATGGCGCCGGCCCTGGTGGCGCCGATGGTGGCCTACCTCGCCCACGAGGACTGCCCGGTGACCGGCGAGGTCTACGCCGCCGGGGCCGGTCGGTTCGCCCGCATCTTCATCGCCTCCACCGACGGCCATGTCCACGAGGGACCGGCCGAGCCCACCGTGGAGGACGTGGCCGCGAGCTGGGCGGCGATCAACGACGACACCAGCCTCACCGTGCCGGCGGACCTGCTGGCGTGGTCCGACCACTTCCTGCGCCACCTCCGTGCCGACCCCGCGTCGCCTTGATCCCATCGATCAGCCGGCTCGATCTCGCAGCTCGCGCTTGAGCACCTTGCCCGACGGGTTGCGGGGCAGGGCGTCGATCACGATGACGTCGCGGGGGACCTTGTACTTGGCGAGCCGGCCCCGGCAGTGGGCGACGAGGTCCTCGGGCGTGGCGCGGGGCGAGGCGGCGAGCACGACGTAGGCGATCGGCACCTCGCCCCACCGCTCGTCGGGCCGGGCCACCACCGCCACCTCCACCACCGCGTCGTGCTCGTAGAGGACCCGCTCGACCTCGGAGCTGGCGATGTTCTCGCCGCCGGACACGATCATGTCCTTGAGCCGGTCGACGACGAAGACGTAGCCGTCGGCGTCCTGCACGCCGATGTCGCCGGTGTGGAACCAGCCGCCGGCGAACGCCTTCTCGGTGGCGGCGGGGTCTCGCCAGTAGCCGGTGAACACCTTGGGGCCGCGCAGCACCACCTCGCCCCGCTCGCCGGGTGGCACCACGTGGCCCTGCTCGTCCCAGATCTCGAGCTCGAGGTACGGGCAGGGCCGGCCGACGCTGCCGAGCTTGGCGAGGGTGCTGTGGCGGTCCAGGAACGTGTCGCCCGAGACCGTCTCGGTGAGCCCGTAGGCGTCGGCGAGCCAGGCCGCGGGGAACGTGGTGCGCAACCGCTCGAGGTAGGGGATGGGCATCTTCTCGCCGCCGGCGATGATCACCCGCACCGACGAGAGGTCTCGCTGGTCCACGTCGGGCACGTCGAGGATGGCCCGCACCATGGCGGGTGCCGCCCAGATCGTGGTGATCCGGGATCGCTCGACCTCCTCCACCACCGCCGCCGGGTCGAAGGTGCGGTGGATGACCGTGGTGGCGCCGACGGCGATCATCGAGGTCGTCACCAGGTCGAGGGCGCCCACGTGGTACAGCGGGCCGCACGCCAGGCCGACATCCGCGCCGGTGAACCCGAGCTCGGTGACGTGGCCGAAGTTCTTCCAGGCCAGGTTGGCGTGGCTGATCATCACGCCCTTGGGACGGCCGGTGGTGCCCGAGGTGTACATGAGGCGATGGGTGTCGTCGCCGGCCATCGGGCGGCGCGGCACCGCCGGTGCGCCGGTGCCCAGGTCGGCGAAGCGCTCCCAGCCGGGCACCGCCTCCTCGCTCACGCACACCCGGACGACATCGTCCCGGTCGAGCTGCCCGACCGCGTCGGTGGCGAGCCCGGCGAGGTCGGGATCGCACACCAGGGCGCGGGCCCGGGAGTGGTCGAGGATGTAGCGCACCTCCTCGGCCGCCAGGCGCCAGTTGATGGGCATGGCGATGGCCCCGAGGTGGTTGGCGGCGAAGATCGTGGCGAGGAACTCGACGCTGTTGTAGGAGAGCAGGCTGACCACGTCGCCCGCCCCCACGCCGCGATCGGCGAGCCCGGCGGCCACCGCCGCCGACCAGTCCGCCATCTCGCCGTAGGTCACCGACCGGTCGCCGAACACGGCGATCGCCTGGTGGGGGGTGCGCGCCGCGTGGTGCTCGAGCACGCTGTTCCAGCTCAGGTCCAGATGCATGGACGACCGGCCCGCGCTGGTGCTCATCGAACCCGTCCCGTCAGGAGACGGTCCGGCGGTGGAACCGCCACGTGTCGCCATCGCGGTGCAGCACGTCGAGGTAGCGGGCCACGAACTGGACCGACCAGCCGCTGTCGCCCTGCACCAGCAGGACGACGTCGCTCGTGGCGGTGGCCTCGTCCGCGCTCCACTCGCCGACGGCGGTGTTGGCGATGAGGTGGCGCTGGGGGACCCGAGGCGTCCATCCCCCGTAGACCTCGCGCAGGGCGTCGTGGCCCTCGAAGGTGCCCTTCCCGACCAGCTCGAACGCCCCGTCGGGGCAGAAGGTGGCCACCACGTCGTCGGTGCGCCCGTCGTCGAGCGCGTGGGTGTAGCGGGCGATGGTCGCCCGCACCTGCTCGGCCACCTCGCCGAACGTCGTGGTCATCGCCGCCCCCTCGTTGCGTGTACCGACCGGTTGGTCTAAACCTAGTCCGCACGCCTGGCCCAGGAGGACGTGGTGGATCTGAAGTGGTCGGCGCTCCCGGTG
>CAZIVZ010000415.1:0-3345 GCA_964542495.1 uncultured Aquihabitans sp. | reverse complement strand
CGTGGAGCTAAGGGGAATCGAACCCCTGACCTCTTCCATGCCATGGAAGCGCTCTACCAACTGAGCTATAGCCCCGAGGGACTCGCCACTCTAGAGGTCGGCCTCGGATCGGGCCAAACCCGCCGGGCGTCAGGCGGGGAGGCCGCCGGATGCGGCCGGAGCCGCCGGGCGGTCGGGCTCCCATGCCACTCGGGGTACGTCGGACCACAGGCGCTCGAGGTCGTAGTACTGGCGGGTCTCCTCCAGGAACACGTGCACCACGAGGTCGCCGTAGTCGAGCAGCACCCACTGGAGGTCGTTGCGGCCCTCCACGCGGATCGGACGGGGGCCGCCGGCCTTGGCCACCCGGTCCTCCACCTCCTCGGCGATCGTGCGCACCTGGCGGGTGTTCGAGCCCGAGGCGATCACGAAGTGCTCGCACACCGCCAGCACCGGCCCAACCTCGAGCACCACCACGTCGTGCCCACCCTTGGCGTCGGCCGCTCGGGCGGCTTCCACCGCCCAGGTGGCGTCGGTCGCAGGGCTGGTCATCACATGCCTCCCAGAGGCTCGGTCGTGGTGGTCGTGGTGGAGGTGGCGCCCCCCGGTGAGCCGGCGCCGACGGCGCCGGCGAGGATCGTGGTGGTAGTGGACGACGACGCTCGCGTCTGCGGGCCGTCGCCCAGGACATCTCGTCCCAGGATCACGGTGACGTCGACCGCATCGGAGACGGTGCGGTCGAGGCGCACCTCGCCCTCGGCGCCGAGCGAGGCCTGGAGGAGCAGGGCGTAATCCTCGCGTGCCGGGTCGCTGTAGACGATGGTGGTTTCGTCGTTGCCGAACGAGGGGCCGTTGCCCACCACCGTGACCGAGCCGTTGAGCGAGGACACCTTGCGCACCACACCGCTGGGGATGTCGCCGGGACCCACGCCGTTCAGGAGCCGCACCGTGGTGCGGGCACCGGGGAACGGGGCGTCGGGCGCCGGCACGGCGTCGACCACGAGATCGCTCACCGCCCCGGCGTCGGGCTCGAAGCGCGGGATCCCCCCGTCGGTGGGAGTGGAGAGCTCGCCCGGTAGGTCGTCGTAGGAGACGGTGCCGGCAGCGAGGGTGCGGGCGAAGAGCCCGATGCCGGTGGAGGTCTCGCCCGGGACGGCGTCGGGCCGGTCCGAGGCCGCCACGGCCGCGAGCCACGCCTCCCAGGCCACCTGCTGGCGGTAGAGCGCCGCCGACTCCGGCTCGCCCTCGCGGCGCGCCGCCAGGAACGGACCGAGCTGGTCGGCATCGAGCGCCACCTGTCCGCTGGGGAGGGTGCCGCTGGGCAGGTCGACCGGCTCGGGGTTGTCGAACGGGATGGGCGACACGGGTGCCGCGAGCTGGCTCCAGCCGCGGTCGTCGAGCACGATCACCTCGTCGATGCCCACGTTGAGCACCTTCGCCGTCTGGGCGGCGATCTGGTTGGTGGCGCCCACGGGATCGTCGGCCACCGCCGTGTAGGAGGTGCGCAACCGGTCGACGCCGAAGCCGGGCTCGGTGACGGCCGTGTCGAGGGGGATGAAGATCACCGAGCCGCCCTCGGTGCCGCTCGACAGCGACAGGAACGTGAGGGCCACCGGCAGGCCCTCGGCGTCCTTCTGCACCACCAGCGCCGTGGGCGTGGACGTGACCAGCTCCTCGTAGCCGGGCTCGTCGGGGCCAGCGGCGGCGGTGCCGTCACGGCCGTCGGTGCTCTCGGTGACCAGGCGATAGCCGGTGCGCCCCAGCAGGGGGATGGCACCCACCAGCAGCACCACGGCGAGCCCGAACCCGGCCCGGCGCCACCAGGGCGGCGCCGGCGGCGGGGACGTATGGCTTCGACGCCGACGTGAGGGGCGATGCCGGTCGTGACGACCCGACGGCTCGGCCACGGGGCGGTGGGCCAGCGCCTCGGCGGCGCCGCCGACCGGCGTGAGCGGCCCGGTGCCCACGTGAGGCTCGGGCACCACGACCGGCTCGGGCACCGCGACGGGAGCCTCCGCGGGCGTGTCGACCTCGGTCTGATCGAGGTCCGGGATGCGGGCGAGAGCCTCGCGGAAGCTCTCGCGGCGGGCCACGGGGGCCGATGCCTCCTCGGAGAGGACCGCGGGCCCGGCCGGCACGGGCAACGCGGGCGACGCGGGCGCGTCGAGTCCGAGGGCACGCCTCCGGAACGCCGAGTCGGGTCGGGTCCGCCGTGCGGGGCGCGTCGGCGGCTCCGGGGTCATCGGTTCAACGATAGAGCCCACGCTCCTCGATGCAGGTGGCAACCCCGTCGGGGGTGAGGTACCGGATGGACCGGCCCTCGGCCACCCGCTGGCGCAGCTCGGTGCTCGAGATCTCCAGCTCGGGGATGTCGACGCGCGTCCAGGAGAAGCCGTCGTCGATCGGCGTCGGCGTGCCCGGTCGGTCCACCACCACCAGCTGGGCGCGCCGGGCCACCTCCTCGTGGCGCTCCCACGTGGCGAAGCCGGCCGCGGCATCGTTGCCGAGCACCAGGTGCAGCTCGGCGCCGGGGTGGAGCTCCGCCAGCACCTCCAGGGTGTCGGCGGTGTAGCTGAGCCCACCACGGACGATCTCGATGTCGCTGACCTCCAGCCCGGGGGCGTCGGCCACCGCCGCCTCCACCATGGCGTAGCGGTCGGCCGCCGGGCTCACCCGGCGCGACCCCACCTTCTGCCACGGCGCGTTGGCCACCACGAGCAGCACGACGTCGAGGTCCAGCGCCTGGCGAGCGTCGATGGCGGCCACCAGGTGGCCCACGTGGGGCGGATCGAAGGTTCCCCCGAAGATCCCGATCCGCCGGGGCCCTCCGCTCCGAACCATCACCCGAGCACCCCCGACGTGCGTGCTGGCCCATCGGTGACCCGTGTCACCTGGCGGGCGGGAACAACGGTCGGGGTGGTCACGGTTCCAAATTACCTGGAAGAAACTTGCCGATCCGAGGTTCCATCGCTCGGTCAGGCGGGAATGGCAGTGCGTCACCAACGGTTGAAGAGGCCACGATGAGCGATTCTGTGGGTCAGTACCTGAACGAGATCGGCGCGGTGGCCCTGCTCACCGCCGAGGAGGAGCGCGAGCTCTCCCAGATCATCGAGCGCGGCGTGGCCGCGAGGGAGCGCCTCGCCACCGGCGAGGGCTCGCTCGAGGACCGTCGGCTCGACCGGGCCGCGGCGCGGGCGAAGGACCGGTTCATCCGGGCCAACCTCCGCCTGGTGGTGAGCATCGCCCGCCGCTACCCCCTGCCCCCGGGCATGGAGCTGCTGGACCTGGTGCAGGAGGGCAACCTCGGCCTGGAGCACGCCGTCGACAAGTTCGACTGGCGCAAGGGCTTCAAGTTCTCCACCTACG